>JAJZJN010000149.1 GCA_021851165.1 Actinomycetes bacterium | reverse complement strand
GTTCGCTGCCGGACTCGTCGCAGTCCTGGTGGGGATCACCTATGGGATCATGCCCTACCACGGCGCCACCATGGGTTGGGCCAACCCCTGGGTTCTCGCAGCACTGATAGGGGGTGCTGCCATCCTAGCCGTGTTCGTCTGGATCGAGACCAAGGTCGACAACCCGATGTTCCGCCTCCCGCTGCTACGGATCCGGGCCTTTGCCTTCGGCAACGTCGCGGGCTTCCTCGCCGCCCTCGGGAGGGGGGGCACGATGTTCATCCTCATCATCTGGCTGCAGGGGATCTGGCTTCCTCAGCACGGATACAGCTTCTCTCAGACCCCGCTGTGGGCCGGCATCTACATGGTCCCTCTCACGGTGGGCTTCTTATTGTCGGGTCCGCTCTCGGGCTATCTGTCGGACCGCTATGGCGCCCGGCCCTTCGCCACTGGCGGGATGCTCGTGGCCGGGGCGAGCTTCCTGCTGCTGAACGTGCTGCCCGTGGACTTCTCCTATGTCGCGTTCGCCCTGCTGCTCACCATGAACGGGCTCGGGATGGGCATCTTCGCCTCGCCCAACCAGGCGGGCGTGATGAACAGCCTCCCGCCTGATCAGCGCGGGGCGGGCGCTGGGATGGTCAACACCGCCCAGAACTCCGCGATGGTGCTCTCCGTCGGCGTCTTCTTCACGCTCATCATCATCGGGCTTTCCTCGACACTGCCGGATGCCCTCCTCCACGGGCTGCTGTCCCAGGGCGTTCCCCGCTCCGCCGCCGAGAGAGCCTCTCACCTGCCCGCGGTGGGAAGCCTCTTCGCAGCTTTCCTCGGCTACAACCCGATCAAATCCATTCTCGGCCCTGTCACCCTCGCCCACCTCGCACCGGCCAAGGCTGCCTACCTCACCGGGCGGAGCTTCTTCCCCAAGCTCATAAGCGCTCCGTTTGCCAAGGGCCTGCACGAGGCATTCGACTTCGCAGCCATAGCGAGCATCATCGCGGCAATCACCTCGCTCATGCGTGGCGGCAAGTACGTCCACGGTGAGCAGCACGGCACCACCAGCATCCGGGCCCAGGCCGCACCAGCCCAGACCGCACCAGCCCAGACCGCACCAGCCCAGACCGCACCAGCCCAGACCGCACCGGCCCAGGCCGCACCGGCCCAGGCCCGACCACGGGCAGCCACGCAAAGCACGCTCGCGCCAATGTCCGACCGATCGCCTTCGGAGCTCAATGGCCAGGGTGCATCGGCAACCCCGGAGACGGCTCCCGACCTGAACGGCACCTCCTCTGGACAGCCCGAGGACCGTGTGACCGAGGCACGGCCATGAGCACCACCGACACTGCCTGCTTGCTGTCCATAGGAGCGGTCGCGACCCGCGCAGGGGTGTCGGAACGGGCGCTGCGCTACTACGAGGAGATCGGACTGCTGTCCCCCGCAGGCCACAGCCCCGGAGGCTGCCGGCGCTATGGCGACGAGGAGATAGCCCGGGTGCTGCGCATACGGGAGCTTCAGGACCTGATGGGATTCAACTTGGACGAGATCCGGGCTGTCATGGCGAACGAGGACAGCCTGGAGGCGCTCCGCGCTGCATGGCGCGCCTCGGAGGAACCCGAGGAGCGCCACCGAATTCTCGTCGAAGGCCTGGAGGTGCTCGACGCTCTTCGTGAGAAGGTGACAGCCAAGTCCGCCCGGCTGGATGCTTTCCTGGCCGAGCTGGACGCACGAGCCGAGCGCTACCACTCGCTTCTGGACAGCTGGCCCGAGACCACCCTCGAAGAGTAAGCCGCTGGCGAATATCCCGTTGCAGCCGGGCGCTCCAGGGCGACGGTTGCCCAGCGCGGTACGATTCCTCGAATGCCGGGGGTCGTTGAAGCCATCGGGGGAACTACGAGCAGCAGGGAACCACCATCGGAGCGACGCTCGGTTGGACACGGGCTCGTCCGACGCGCTGCGAACCGCTGGGTGCCGATCACGCTCGTCGCGCTGAGCGTGGTGACCGGCATGGCATACAGCCTGTGGTGGGGCCAGGTCGTCCAGCATCACACCCGCCACCCCTACTGGATCACTCCAGGCGACTTCTGGGCAACGGTACGCGCCGCACACTTCGTCGGCTGGCACGACCTCGGTGGCGTCTACTCCGCAACCGGGGTGGTGGTCACGTTCCCCGGGATCCTCGTGCTCCTGGCGCCTCTCGTAGTGCTCGGCGCGAGGCTGGGGCTCTCCGAGAGCTACCCGTTCCTGCTACCGCACCCGAGCTCATGGCTGCTCTACGGACCCGTCGAGATAGCACTGGCCGGCTTCGCCCTGCTCGGCCTGGATGCCCTGGCGGAACGCCTCGGGGCGAGTCGCAGGCGTCGCGGGCTCGTCGTCGTCGTCGCTGCGGTCGTGCTGTGGCAGGTACCGGTCATATGGGGCCACCCGGAAGACGCCATTGCCCTGGGTTGTGCCGCATACGGGCTCGTCGCAGCCCTGGACGAGCGCTGGGTGGCAACTGCGTGGTGGTTCGGTGCAGGGCTCGCCTTCCAACCGCTGGTCGGACTTGCGTACCCGGTAGTGCTCGGTGTGGCCGGATGGCGGAGGTGGGCACCGATGCTCGCACGCACGCTGCTCGTACCAGGCTTCCTGGTAGCTGTGCCGCTCGTCGCCAACTTCGCACAGGCGTCACGCTCGCTCATCACCCAACCGACCTACCCCCAGAACCCGAATGCCCACGACACGCCGCTGCTCGCCCTGGCGAGGCGCCTGAAGACGACACACAGCGCCACACCTGCGAGTGCCCGAACCACCACGGCCAGGGCCACTACGGGCAGGGCCACCACGGCCATCACCCGCGCCGGTGGCGCCACCGGCGCACATCGGACGCGCTATTACACGCCTGGCCCGCTGTTCAGCCGGCTCCATGCGGGAGCAGCCCACCTGCCGGCAGCAGTTTCCGGAAGCACGCCACGGATAGGGGCGGTCCTCGTTGCCCTCGTGATGATGTGGTTCGCAGCCAGGCACCGCCACGATCCTCACCTCGTCGCGTGGGCTGCGGCCGTAGCCCTGGCGGCGCGCCCTGTGTTCGAGGCGGTGGACTTCCCCTACTACCTGGCACCCGGCGTGGCTGCCCTGGTGGTGGTCGCTGCCACACCGAGGAGGACAGCGAGCGCGGCTCTCGTCGCCCTGGCCCTGGGAACCACCGTGCTCGGCTACTACCACCTCGGGCAGTGGCCATGGTGGCTGGCCATGACCACCGGTACCCTGCTCATCGCAGGCATCGCAGCTCCAGGTGCAGCTACACGACCATCGAGCGGCCGAGCTCCGGCCGGTGCAGGCGCTGCCGGGCAACCCGAGCCGCGCCTGCTCGCGGAGCCGAGCGCGTCTTGACCCGGCATCGACACATCGCCGGCGGCTCATGGGCACATCCCAGGCACGAAGCCTCACGATGACCACCGCTGCGGCTCCAGGCACGACGCGGAGGCCAGGTACCATCATGCGGCGCCGGTGGCCTATTGCAATGACCGCTGCAAGCCTGGCCAGTGGCATGCTCTACTCGCTCTGGTGGGCTCCGGTCGTCCGCCACCACGAATACTGGCTGGCACCCGGGGATCTGTGGGGGACGTTCCGGCTCGCGCAGCAACTCGACTACAGCAGCATCCGCGACCTCGTGCTCAACGGATCAGCGTATCTCACGTTTCCCGTGATCGTGATCCTGCTGGCCCCGGTGGCCCTGCTCACCCATGCGCTCCACCTTCACGCGCCCCCAACCAGAGCAATGCTCATATTCCTCCACACCGCATCTGTCAACCAGGCACTTCACCATCCAGGCGCATGGATTCTGGTCGGACCGGCTGAGGTCCTGATCGCATCCTCAGCGCTCTTCGCACTCGATGCCCTCGCCGAACGCCTGGCAGTACCGGGGCGGCGGCGAGGCGCCCTGTGCGTCATCGAAGCCGCCGCACTCTGGCAGGTCGACGTCATATGGGGGCACCCCGAGGACGCTCTGGCCGTCGCGCTTGCCCTGTATGCCCTGATAGCTGCTTCGAACCAGCGTTGGACACTGTGCGGATGGCTCTTCGGCATCGCTCTGATCACCCAGCCACTGGTCCTGCTCGCGCTTCCAGTGCTCCTCGCTTTCGCTCCGGGCGGCTCCCGCCTGTCGCTGACCCTGAGAAGCGCTATACCCCCCCTCCTCGCCCGGATCGTCCCGGTCATCGCAAACCCCCACCAGGCGATCACCTGGCTTGCCAACCAGCCAAATTACCCACTTATCGATCATCCGACCCCATGGGTCGCACTCGCCCCCCACCTCGGACCAGGCGTGGTCGGAGCCGGCCCAGGCCGCATGGTTGCCCTACTGGCCGCTGCCGGGGTTGGGGTTCTAGCCCTCAGGCGCCGAGACGATCTACTCGCCATCACTTGGCTCTTCGCCGTTGCTCTTGCACTCCGGTGCTTCTTCGAGGCCGTGATGGATCCCTTCTATATCTGGCCCGCCATCGCCATCGGCATCGTGGCTTCAGCGGCACAGCCGAAGGCATGGCGACTCGGTGCCACTGCCATGGCTGGCGGCGGCGCCACCGTCTTCAGCTTCTGGCATCTCGCGCCATGGCCCTGGTGGACAACCCTGGGTGCGATTCTCATAGCTGTGATCGCGTTCGCCCGGCCGAAGTGGCGTAGGTACGCGTCAGAGCCCCGACCCAACAGGTCGGGGCTCTGACCTAACCACTATCTGATTGTCACGGTGCTGCCGGAAAACTCGTCTTCCAGCCAGTTCCTGTCGTCGCCGCCACATCTGTGACTGCGTTCCCAGCGGAGCAGCTCGCTCCAGCTTTTGAAGGATAGGCGCCGTACCAAGTGCCAGCATTAGCTACATTCGTGTACGTTCCCGTCACGCCATCAATCGTACTACTGATGTTAGTACTGGTCTGGTGAGTAGTGTCCAACACAACCCAACAGCCATTTCCGCCTGCTGCAAATGCAGCCAGGACAACGGTGCCACCGCCAGAACCAACGCCGATACTTATGTTATTAGCTGTGGTACCAACAGTTCCTGTCGTATAGGTTAGAGATGGCTCGCTAGAACGCATCACCGTAGTATTCAGCGAAGAATAGGACTGGTTGCTGCCTTGATAGCTCTTTGCGGCAGTAAGTGCGTTCTCGAGGTTCGACTGTGCTGCCTTGTAGTGGGCCCCTTTGGTCACCCCGAGGAATGTCGGGATCGCTATCGCGAGCAGGATGCCCATGATGAGCAGCACCACCATCAGCTCGATGAGGGTGAAGCCGGCTTCGGTGCCTGCTTCGCCCGACTGCTCGGCTGCACGGGACTCGCGTAGCCGGGTCAGGGCTGTCTGGAACATGTTGATCTCCTTCAAATGGTCAATGTGTATTTGGGTACCGCACCTGATGACTCAGGAATTACCGCTGCAACTGCAATTTCTCACTGCAACTACCCCGGCACAGCATGAATCCGGGTATTTCAGGTGATGCTCTACTGCCCTGTACACATCGGCACGTTGCACTGCGCGCTTTAGCGCCCCCCGTGACGATCGGTCAGGATTTGGTGCCGGAGCCCGCCTGGCACACCGCCGACAGGCTGACCTCACCCACGGCGTAATAGATAGTCCCCGTCATGGTGGCCGTGTAGCCTCCCGACGAGCTCGATGACCCGGAGCCCGACCCGGAGGAAACGGGCGTCGTTGTCGGGGTGGTGGCACCCGCTCCCTGGATAAGCGGGCCACCCGTCACACTGAGATTCGAGATCGTGAGCAGCCGCGGGAACGTGTCCAGCCCATGCAGGAACGACGACAGCTGGGCCGCAGTACCGCT
>JAJZJN010000148.1 GCA_021851165.1 Actinomycetes bacterium | reverse complement strand
GGTTCGACTGCCCCAGGCGGCACCTCGCTCGGACCTGGCGCAACGGCTTGGTAGGAGGCGGTCGGCTCCTCCGGCTGGGCAGGCGGAGCCGCTGGGACCTGGTAGGAAGCGGTCGGCTCCTCCGGCTGGGCAGGCGGAGCCGCTGGGACCGGCGGGGCGGGCATCGCCGCTGCCGCGACCGCCGCCATCACCCGCTCTATGGCCGCAGGATCTGCGAGCACCGGGGCCACGGGACGGCCGATCAGCATCGACAGCGCCCGTATGTCGTCCGCGTCGGGTGGCTCGGCAAAGGCCACCACCAGCTGCTCGCCGGCAAGGCGGTACCCCACGGCTCCGTACTCACGGGCCACTGCCGCCGGCACCATCGCAACGGCCTCGCCCATGGGCCGCTCGGCATAGAGGTCGACGACGGGTAGTTGGGCCAGCTGCGCAAGCGTCCCCACGACCACCTGAGGCGAGGCCACTCCCCTCGCGATCAGCACCGATGCGAGCGGTACGCCGTTCGAGCCGGCCTCCCCCGCCATCGCGAGCAGATCGGACTCGCTCGCATACCCACCGGCAGCCAGCGCCTGGGCCAGACGCTTCGACCATTCCACCCTGGTTGCGCCGGACGGGCTCATGCCACGACCCTCAGGACTTCCTCCAGCGTGGTCTCCCCGGCAATCGCCTTGCGCAGGCCTGCCGCACGCAAGGGAACCATCCCGAGCTCCACGGCCAAGCGGTGTATAGCGTCCACCGAACCTCCCTCTATGATCGTCCTCTCGATCTCCTCGGACATCACGAGCAGCTCGAGCAGGGCGCTGCGCCCCCTGTAGCCCGTGTTGGAGCATGCCGGGCATCCCATGGCCCGGTAGAAGGTGAGGGAGTCCCCCGCCGCATCGCGGAGCTCCTCGGGCTTCCAGCCGGCTGCGACTATGTCAGCTTCAGTCGCCTCGAACGGCTCCTTGCAATGCACGCACAGACGGCGAGCCAGGCGCTGTGCTACGACAGCGCTCACGGCCGAGGTGACCAGGTAGGGCTCCAGGCCCATCTCCACGAGGCGCATCGGGGTGCTCGCTGCATCATTGGTGTGCAATGTCGCCAGCACGAGATGGCCCGTCATGGCCGCCTCCACCGAGATGAGCGCCGTCTCGCGGTCGCGGATCTCACCGACGAGCACGATGTCGGGGTCCGCGCGCAGGATGGCCCGGAGCGCAGATGCGAAGGTGAGCCCTGCCTTCACGTTGAGCTGGATCTGGCTGATGCCCTTGATCTGGAGCTCGACGGGATCCTCGACGGTGATGATGTTCTTCTCCGGGGAGTTCAAGTCCGACAGTGTGGCGTACAAGGTGGTGGTCTTGCCGGATCCTGTCGGTCCTGTCACCAGGATCGTGCCGTAGGGCTTGGTGTAGACCTCTCGGAACCGCTCGTGCAGCTCCGGGTCGAAGCCCAGCTCGTCTAGGGAAAGCACCACGCTCGACTTGTCGAGGACCCTCATCACGATCTTCTCGCCGTGGATCGTGGGCAATGTCGCCATGCGCAGGTCGATCTGGCGAGTGCCGACATTCACCGAGATACGGCCGTCCTGGGGGATCCGGTGCTCGGCGATGTTCATGTCAGCCATCACCTTCAACCGAGTCGTCACCGCCCCGGCGATGGAGCGGGGCGCGGTGGACATGTCGTGCAGCACCCCGTCGACCCGGTAGCGGATCCTGAGGTGGTCTGCGGAAGGCTCGACATGGATGTCCGAGGCACGCTCGTTCAGGGCCTGGAGGACGAGCAGGTTGACGTAGCGGATGATAGGCGCGTCGTCTACGACCTGGATATTGGTCAGCTCGGGCTGGCTGTCGGTGCCGAGATCCAGGTCGATCGCAGCGGATCTGGCTACGGTCTCTGCATCCCCGCCGCCGCCATATGCGCGATCTATGTAGGAGCTGATCTGCGAGCGGGTCGCCACCACCGTAACGAAGCTGCGACCCAGGATCGTGCGTATGTCGTCCATTGCCAGCACGTCGGTCGGGTTGGAGGCAGCTACGACAGGCACCCCGCTGTCCAGACCGATCACCAGTACGTTGTGATGCCGGGCGGTTGCCTCGGGGATCCGGTAGGCAGCCTGGGTGTCGACCATCCGCATGTCGAGGTCCACGAACTCGAGGCCCATCTCGCTGGCCATCCCCCACATGAGGTCGGCCTCCGTCACGAGACCCCTGGCCGTGAGAAGCCGGGCGATGCTCTGGCCTGTGGCCGCGTGCTCGGCTACCACCGCCTGCATGTCGGCGAGCAGCACGCGCTCTCCCTCCACCAGGGCTCGCGCCAGCGGGGGCAGGTAACCCAGATCCTCGTCGCTGACGGCTCCCTCCGGCGCGAACACAGCGCCTCCGGACTGCTCGAACTCCGCCACGGCCGTCTCTACCAGGTCGGCTGTAGCCGCAGTGTCGTCCTCGCCGGGCTGGAGGTACTCGGAGTAGTCCGGTACAGCGGTCGGCAGATCGCCCACCTTGGCCTCCGCACTGCCGTTGGCCGATAGGAAAGGTGGTACCGGCGGAGCCACGACGGTCGGGCCGGGAGCCTCCGGAACCTTCGCCGCCGGGGGCTCGGTTACCTCGGGCTCTGTGACCTGCTTGACCGGGGTGACCTGGGGCTCTGGGCCCACCTGGTCCATGGCCGAGGGCGCTGCGACCTGGGGCGCGGTTACCTGGGGCGCTGCGACCTGGGGCGCGGTGACCTGGGGCTCGGTGACCGACATGACCTGGGGCTCTACTTGCGCAGGGGCCGCGCCTGCTGCGAACGCCGCACCCCATATCGACATGCCCAGAGCATCGTCGAGGGCGGAGCTGAGCAGGTCGGTCTCACCACCGGATGCATCGCCAACCGGTATGCCGTCCAGCAGGGCCGCTCCTGAGTCGCCATCGACAGGCGGTGGCGGGCTGCCGGAGGAGCCACCGTAGACTCGCTCGATCACCGATTCGATCTGGTCGCCGCCGGCCACGACCGCTATGAAGTCACGCCCTATATTCGTCCGCAGCGTATCCAACGTGAAGACGTCCGCAGGGTCGGATATGGCTATCACCGGGGCGCCGAACTTGCGCCCGATCGGTACGACGTGATGCTCGCGTGCCATGTCCGGGGTGACGACCCCAGCCACCGAGGGATCGAGGTTATAACGGTCGAGATCGACGAACTCAAGGTTGTACTCGCTTGCGAGTAGGCGAACCGTGTCGACGTCGCTCATGCGATAACCATCGGCACAAAGTAACGTTCCATTGAGTTGCCCCCGAAGACACCCACCCGACCCCGCGGTCAGGGTTGCGGTTACCGGATAGTAGCGTAGCCTGCCCTAACATGCAATCTTTGCACTCCAGGAGAGCGAGGCAGTTCTGAACGTGGTGGAAGCTGGCTTGATCGCCACGGCTGCGGCAACCGGGCTCGTGCTCGGGTCGTTCCTGAACGTCGTGATCTACCGGACCCCGCGAGGCCTGTCGGTGGTATCACCGGGATCTGCATGTCCGGACTGCTCGACACCCATCAGACCTCTGGACAACGTTCCGCTCGTGTCATGGCTCCTTCTCGGCGGGCGATGCAGGAGCTGCCGGAGACCCATATCGGCACGCTATCCCCTCGTGGAGACCGGTACGGCTGGGCTTTTCTCCCTGCTTGCCTGGGTGACGGGCCCCACCTGGGCGCTGCCGGGGCTATGGATCCTGGCCGCAACGCTGCTCGCGGCAGGGATGATCGACATCGACCACCTCGAGATCCCACCCAGTGTCTCGGCCATAGGGACCGCCATCGGCGGATCGGCCCTTGGCGCCTACGCAGTGCTCTCCCACCACTGGGTCCACCTGGCAGGTATGGGCGCTGGGCTCGCCCTCGCGCTCCTCGTCGTGGCAGTGGCCCTGGTAAACCCGCCACCCCGCATGCGCGCTCCTCGGGTACGGGGCAGGGTGCGGGCACACGAGCTGCGAGCGCTGGCCGTCTCGTTCGTCCCGGGCGCGACTCTGCTCGGGTGGTCGGGACCACTAGGCGCTGCGGCAGGCCTGGCCCTCGGGATCAGCGGCTACGCCGCAAGTGCCGCTGGCATGGCTCTGCTGGCCAGGAGGCGCAGCCAACCCGACCCCGCAGAGCTACTTGGCGAGCCGCCTGGACCGGCTCGAGTGCCCATCGGGGCACTCGTCGCCACAGCATCGATGGCCGGTGTGCTGATCGGAGCCAGCCTGCACGGCCGGTGAGCTTGGCTGGCGAGCTGGGCCGGTGAGCTGGGCCGGTGAGCTGGGCTGGCGGGCCTGGAGCAATCAGCCCGCAGCAGCGCTCACGAAGCCCTGACCCGTCTCTATGACGCCCATCCGCTCGAGGCGGACTTTCAGGTCATGGGGATTGGTGGAGGCATTCATCGCCTCGCGCAGGTCGATCGTGCCCTGCTGGAGAAGCTTGGCAAGAGACTGGTCGAAGGTCTGCATGCCGTAGTACTCGCCTTCGGCGATGATCTGATCGATGTCGCCGGTCTGGACCGGATCGACGATTGCCTGCTGTATCCGGCCGTTCACGACCATGATCTCGAGTGCAGGCACCCGCCCCCTGCCATCGGCGGTCGGGACGAGCCTCTGGCATATCGTCCCCTTCATCGCAGCAGCCAGGCTCACGCGTATCTGTCCCTGCTGGTGCGGCGGGAAGAAGTCCACGATGCGGTTCACCGTCTCGGTGGCTGTCGTGGTGTGCAGTGTGGAGAACACGAGGTGGCCGGTCTCTGCGGCAGTGAGCGCTGTGTAGACGGTCTCGGTGTCACGCATCTCGCCGACCAGTATCACGTCGGGGTCCTGGCGCAGCACGACACGCATCGCCGAACCGAAGCTGTCGGTGTCGAAGCCGATCTCGCGCTGGTCGATCGCCGCCTGGTCGTCGCGGTGCAGGTACTCTACCGGGTCCTCGATGGTGATCACGTGGCAGGCCCGCGTGTGGTTGATATGGTCCACCATCGCTGCGAGCGTGGTGGTCTTGCCCGATCCCGTCGGGCCAGTGACCAGGACCAGCCCACGCTGCTCCTCTGCCAGCCTGCGAGCTGCGTCTGGAAGGCCGAGCTCGGCCAGGGACGCTGCATTGGTCCTTACCCTGCGCATCGCGAGCGCCACGGACGAGCGCTGGTAGAACGCGTTGGTCCTGAACCTGCCGAGTCCCGGCACGCTGTAGGCGAAGTCGACCTCGTGCTTCTCGTTGAAGGTGGCCAGCAGGCGCTCGGGAATGATCGACTCCGCCAGCGCCCGGGTCTCGTCTGCTGTGAAGCGGGGCTCGTCCTCCAGCGTTCGCAGATAGCCGTTCACCCTGAGCCGGGGAGGAGCGCCGGCCTTCAGGTGAAGGTCCGACCCGTCGAGGTCGTTCAACTGTCTGAGTAGCCTATCGAGATCGCCACGGTCCACAGCGCGTAGTCTAGGAACTTCCGAGACCCGTCACACATACCAGAGGTGCATCGTGACAGAACAGTGGTCCACCACGTGGTCGCCTGCAAGCTTTTCCCAACCGCCGCCAGGACAGTCGCCGCCAGGACAGTCGCCAGTGGCGGCGCTGCCTATCAGCATTGCGGGGGCCTATCTCCTCACTACCGGCCCCGAAGGTCCAGTTGCGCTACCAGGGATCGGGCTCACCATCGACCAGATAGGCGTTACAGTCCTGAAGCCCGATGGACAGGTCGGTGCCGTCATGAGCTGGACCGAGCTGGTGTCTCTCGACACCACCGAGCGTTCCCGCACGCCTGACGGTCGACCGGCAGTCGTAGTGCTGGCACGGGGGGCTTCCAAGGATCACCGCTTCGTCGTTCCGAGCGCAGAGCCGGCAGAGCTCGAAGCCGCGATCTCTTCGTGGTCGGCTCTCTGCAGCGACCGGGGCGCGCCAGTCGCAAGCCAGCGGAGGGTGTCCCCCGTGCTCGTC
>JAJZJN010000147.1 GCA_021851165.1 Actinomycetes bacterium | reverse complement strand
AGCGGACCACGAAGCTCACATGGCTCAGGATCTCCCTCCCGGCAAGCGAAACGCCAATGTCCTCGACGTTCAGGACCTCATGAGGCGGCGACGCGTTCTGGACCGGATCCTTCATCACGTCACAGCCTCTGCGTCGACACGTTGTCCGTGATCGCCTTCTTCAAGGCATTCACCTCGGCGAGCATCCAGGACTGGTAGTCGTACCCAGGTGTTGGCATTGTCTCATAGACCCCTACGACAGGAATGCCATACTGCTTCGCCCTGCTCAGGAATGACTGGGTCAGGGTATCGGTCACCTGCTGGTTGTACAAGAAGACCTTCACCTGGTGGCTCTTGAACAGCTGGTCTTGAAAGGTGACATCCTGAGGGGGCGGGTCCACACCGTTCATGATGTCGGCCTGGAGCGGCCAGGGAGTCTTGATCTCCGCTCCTGCGGCTTGGAGCATGTAGTCCGCGACCGGCTCCGTCACGGCCACGGGGGTTCCTCCAAAGCTCGACTTGAGCTTGGCTATCGCGTTGTACCAAGGCTGAAGCGACGCATCGAACCGGCGGAGATTCGCGCGAAAATACCCTGAGTGACCAGGGTCGATCGATGAGAGGTCTGCCTCTATCGCCTTGGCCACAGCCGGCATAGTGGTCGGCTTGTACCATAGGTGGGGGTTGCGCGTGCTGCTCGGAAGCCCGAGGAGCTGCTGAACCTCTATCACCCTACGGCTCGGATCGGGCGAAGCCGCCTCGATCCGATTCATGAAGGTGTCGTAGCCGACGCCGTTCTGGACCACCAGCTCGGCAGAGGACACGACTTGTGCCACGCTCGGGCTCGACTCGAATGTGTGAGGGTCGGTGTTCGGATTGCTCATGATCGCCTTGGCGTCTACGTAGCGCCCGCCGATCTGACTGATCACGTTCGCATATTCGTTCTCTGCGCCTACTGCGGAAACGATCCCTGTAGCCTGCTTGCCCGTGCTGGCCCGCTGGGCCGTGCTTGACGAGCACGCGCTCGCCACAATCCCGGCCACCATCACCACAGCCACAGCGGTTGCGGGCATGCGCATCTTCATGGCGCGACCACAGCGGTTGCGGGCATGCGCATCTTCACGGCGCGACTTGATCGGATGCTCGTGTCTAGGCAGATCTGGGTTCTCATACGGCAGTCCTGTTCCTCGGGATAGCTGATAATGAGACTCAGTCTAATGGATGAAGCCCACAATGCACACCGGTCAGCTCAACACATGCCGGCACCCGCCAGTGGAGTCGCCGGCTCGCGGTCGCCGGCTCGCGGTCGCCGGCTCGCGGTCGCCGGCTCGCGGTCGCCGGCTCGGGATGGCCTCGACTCCACCGCGCCAGAGCCGGGGCGCTCAGGGCAGTGCAGAGGATGCCGTCGCCGCCTGCAGGACACTTACGGTCGATACCCGCCACCCCACCGGCATGTCGGTGAGCCCGAGCACGAGCCGGAGGGTGTCCGCCTGAGGAGTTCGAGTCTTACTGTTCACATAGGTCTGGTCGACGACGGCATACACGGTCGCGTCATTGCCCTGAAGGGACTGGACGAAGAGGTGCCGCACCTGACCACGCGACGATGCGAGAGCCGTCTCCAGCTGCTGGCGGATCTGCGAATCGAAGAAACGATGCGCCTGGCCCGAGAACGTTCCCGTGGAGAATCCGATCACCCGGCTGAAATCTGCATCGACGGTGCTCGGGGTGAAATTCGTGAGGGCCATCACGAAATCCGATGACACCTGCTTTACAGCATCGGTGCGCGCTGCCAGGTTGCGTTGTCCTGCCCAGGCTAGACCGAACCCTAGAGCACCCGCCCAGCCGGCGACGAGGAGAGCGGCCACGGCCACGCGGCCCACCCGGAAACGGCGGCGTCCGCTCGTAGCCAGCACTACCCCACCCACCCTTGGGGCATCCGAGCTATCGGCGGCAGCACTAGCATCACCGGCAGCACTAGCATCACCGGCAGCGTGGCCTTCCGGTGCGAGCGGCGGCTCCCCGTGACGCGCTGTGGAGTGCTCCGGTGTATGGCTACGCGACTCCCTTGCGCCTGGGGCAGTGCCAACAGCCCTCACCCCAGACGACCTAGTCGATTCGTGCGTTGATCTCATAGCTCCCCTCCCCGCTTGGTCGACTTGCCAGCCGACGATTTTTCATACCAGTGCCCTGCCCGCGTGACCACCTGGTGCGTTACCGCTGCAAGACCAGACCAGGTGCGGCCCGAAAACCCTGCAGCCATGGCAAGCAACGCTATGAGCAGCGTAGCGAGTGCCGTCAGCCCCATCCCGCCCGAGCTACCGGGAACTGCCAACGACCGGTGGTATGCCGACAGCGACTCACTCCCTGCGGCGGGCTGATCGACGCCTGGCACGTAGGACTCCGACGCTGGAGGAGGGACCAGCCGGCTCTCTGGCAATGACGAGTGGTATCCCGCCTGGGCAGCCGGCCCGACCCCGTTGCCGAAGGTGGTCACACATCCCGCCCCCGGCTCGGTCGGTGGCAGGGTGCGAGGCGTGGCATATGCGAGTGGCGTCGGCTGCAATGGCGGGATGTTGAGCTGCGTACGAAGCCAGGGCTGGTTTGCCCTTGCAGGATCCCCTGGGAACAGGCTCGCAGCATAACCAGGCTTCACCACCATCGGGATCAGGTTCCAGAAATATGTGTTCGCCTGGAGTGACGAGTTGAGGTTGGTCAGGTTCGACGGCTGCGAGACATTGGCGTCCACGGCGCCCACGTCATGGATGAGGCAAGCGAGGTTTGGCCTCTCTGCGCTCACCAGGTCGCCCAGGTATCCGAACGCGCTAGAGCCGCTCGAGAACAGGTTGACCAGGTCATAGCGATGCTGGGCGAGCACTTGGGCTAGAACCGCTGTGTTGGCCAGAGCCTGGCGCAACTGCGGCCCATCAGCCGCGAGGGTGTCGAGCACGGGCGGTGCACTCGCGAGCAGAGACTTGAACTGGGACTGGTACTGCAGGAATTCCTGGGCGAATATCCTGCTCGTATCCGTGATGGTCCGTATGTTGCCTGCCTGGCCTGCCAGGGCAGTCGACAACTCGGCAAGCAGGCCGTTGAGCGCGTGGGGCGGGATCGCCTGCAGCACTCGTGTAGCGGTGGCCACGACCTGGCTCACCTGCGTAGGGGTGGCATCAGGCGCAAGCGGTACCGTGGCGCCGTTCCTGAGTGGAGGATCGGGCACACCCGCACGCGGGATGAGGTCCACCTCCTGCTCGCCCAGGGCATTGGCTATGTTGACCCGTGCAGCCACATCGGAGGGGATCGTCACGCCGTTGTCGATGGTCATCACCACGCGTGCCCCGCCGGGAACCAGGGTCACGGCGGACACCGATCCCACGTCCACGCCGTTCAACGTCACGCTGAAGCCGACGTTCAACCCCGACGCGTCGGGAAGCACCGTCGATATCTGCATTGGCTTGGCAAAGGGGTTTCCGAGCAGGTCCACCAGTCCATAGCCCACCAGGGCTGCGGTTGCCATTGCGAAGACCACCAGGTTCACGACCAAACGCTTGGTAAGCGGCATGCTTGTCCCCCTATCCCCCACCCAGGCACTCTCTCGCGGGCGTCGGCCTCGATCCGCCCCCGGGGATCCCGCACACGATGATGTTGTCGACAAGTTGGATGAAGTGGTGCACCTGGGCAGTGCTCACGGCGTAGTTCATCGGCGCCATCCAGTGCAGGACCAATCCGAGACTGTGCTGTTCGGAGGCGATCGCTCCCGTGACGCCCGCCAGGGTCTGGAACTGGGTCGTCATCTGTGGCAGGTAACTGGTGAGAAGGCTGTTTCCCTGGACCGAGAGATTGTCGAGAGCCTGCAGCAGGTTCTCGAACCGATTCGACTCCTGGGACAATATGGCGGTCGTCTGGGCAAGGTTCGTCAGCGCCTGGGCATTTGCCTGGGCACTCGGGGCAAGCGCCGATGAAAGCTGGTCGATGCTCGTGATAACGGATCTAATCGTCGCGGTATGGCTCGCATACGCACCAAGAGTCGAATTGAAGCCATCGAGCAGCGCTCGCAGCTGGGCGGTCTCACCGCCGAAGCCCTCGGCCCCTGCAGCCACTAGGGCAGACAGCTGCGAGGGCGCCACCGCTCCGAACACCTCGGCCCCTGCCTGGGCAAGCTGCTGGATCCCTGGTATCGAGACAGCGTGGACGATCTGCGCGCCGTTGGCGAGGAGCGGCCCGCCACCTCCCCTGCGGCCTCTACCGGCAATGCTGGAGCCCCCCGCGCTTGACGAGCTGCTGCCCGGAACCAGCTCGACAAAGCGCTGGCCTAGGATGCTGGTCCTCCTGACCTCCGCTGTCACGTCGGCGGGAACGCGCGCCGACCGGGAAAAGACCATCGTCACCTTGGCCTCCGTACCGTCGAGCGATATGGAGCTGACCTTGCCTATGGGGATGTCTGCAAGCTGGACCTGAGCACCTGGATGGAGGTCCCCTACGTTCGGATAAAGCGCCCAAGCGCTCAGCGTCCCGCCTTGTGAGGAGGAGGGGCTCCCGCACGATGCCAGCAGTAGCACCAGGGCCACACCTGCGGTCGCGACGAGAAGGCCGCGTCCTGTGCGCCCACGCCGGAGCCGGGCCATCACAGCCAGCTCCCGATGGCGCCGACTATATCGTGGAGGAGCCCGCCGAGCCCGAGGAACCCTCCGGATGATCCCGAGGAAGCACTAGCCTGCCCGGCACTCGGTAGGGGCGGGAGCTTGCCCAGAGCACCGGATGCCGGCGGCGACAGGGTCGGCGTGCCAGAGGTAGCCTGAGCAGCCGACGGGCTGAGCAGGGCAGACCTGTCTGCCGAGCTCAACCCGGGGATGCTCCCCAACCCCTTCGCGAACGCAGCAGCAGGCGAAGAGCTTGTCGAGGTGGGCTGGCTGCCGGCGCTGATCCCCGGGGCGGTCTGCGCGCCAACGGAGGGCGCTCCGTTGCCCGAGACGGAGCCCGGAAGGTTGTCTACCAGACCGAGCACGAGGTTCGTCACCGGGTCGAAGAAGCCTGATGCAGGGTTCCCACACGTAGCAAGAGTGGAGAGAGCACTGGCTGCCAACCCGGCCGAATGATTGGCGAGTATGCGCCTGCAGATGCCGGCCAGGCGGTCGCGTACCTCGCCCGCCAGGACCGCAGTGCTCACCCCGGGCGCCAGGGCGTTGTTCAGAGGAAGCCACTGGTAGCGCTGGGCAGTGGAGAAACCTCGCTGCGCGGCTCCGAACAGGGTAGCGGAGCCCGACAGGAGATTGTCGATCCCCGTCAGGTTGCGGTCCAGAGTACGGCCCACCGTGGTGACGGTACTGATCTCCCCTTCGAGCGGAGACAGGTTGGGCGCGAGCAACGCTGACAGTTGGGTGCTCGCATCGACCAGCTCGGTCAGGGAGTTGCCGAGCGGTCCCTGGTTCGCTGCTATAACCCCGGACACCTGATCGTAGGAGTCGATGAGCGAGGTGATCGCGGCTGTGCGCGTGTCCAGGGTCGCCATGAGCTGGGCCAGGGTACCGTCCAGGCGCCCTAGATCGTTTCCCTTCCTCGCCAAGAGCTGGAGCGTCACCGCCGCATGGCTGATGAGCTGGTTCAGGTTCTGGCCCTGGCCGGAGAGATCCTGGGCCAGGTTGCCCACCAGGCCACCGAGCGCGTGGGGATCGATCTGGCCGAGGTACTGCTCGGTGTCACGCAGGAACCGGTTCGTCGACACCGGAACAGAGGTACGCGACTCGGGAATCGTCGCTCCGCCAGGCAGGCGCGGGCCGCCCGTGTAGCCAGGCTGCAGCTCCACTGAGGGCTCGCCGAGTATCTCCGGAGTGACGAGCGACGCCTCGACATCACGTGGCAGCACCGTCGAGGCCGGCAGCTCCAGACGCACCACCACCCGGTCTCCGACGTTGCGGACGCTGGCCACCCTGCCTGCCGAGACACCGAGCACCTGCACCGCGTTGCCAGGAAATAACCCTGGGGCGCTGGGG
>JAJZJN010000146.1 GCA_021851165.1 Actinomycetes bacterium | reverse complement strand
CCGCCACAGCGCTCAGGGCCGAGGGCGTCTCGCCAACGCTTTCCCGGTACTCGCCAAGCCCCACCCCGGCATGTGCCCGCCGGGCGTCGTCGAACAGGGCGAAGGTCAGCCACGCCTGGAGAACTTGGTGAGATACCTCAGCCGGGTGGAATGGAAACGGCCAGGGGAATGCCGACTTCGTCATCGGTGGATGGCTCCATTGCAGACGGCGTCCCTCCCGGCGCGCCACGCGCTTCGTAGCGAGGGCCTCACCCCCTACCACCAGTGCCAGGTCGAGCTCGCCACTCAGCATCCGTCGTGCCGTGCCGCTGATCATCGCCTGGGGCGTGCTCCCACCGATGCCCGAGTAATGGCGGTGCCCCGGGGGAGCCCCTATGCGCTCCGCCAGGCGCCCAGGGGGATCGTCGTACTGCCACGAATGGCAGTACACCACTTGCACGCTGCCGAGACGCCCTAGGACCAGACGCTCCGCATCCCGGCGGGTCATGCCAAGCGCGTCGAGCGCGCATGCACGCGCTGTCTCTTCCCACATGACAAGCGGCTCAGGTGCGCCATCCCCTGCACTGGCCGCCCCGGTCGCTGCCGCGGCTTCTCGCCAGGTGCGCCGAGAGGCCCCGATAATGCAGGGAGAGCGAGGGTCTATCCGGGCCACGCGACAATACCGTCGACCGGCGGCTTCAGCGTTTCCCGGTCGGATTGCTCCCGCCTCAACCGAGCCGCGCCTTGCCGGGAAGCTTGATAGCACGGTCGGCAATGATGTTCTTCTGTACCTCAGTCGACCCACCGGCGATCGTGGTGTAGCGCTGGAACGAATACAGCCTCGTCCACCTGCCACGATCCACTGCATCCGGGCCACCGCGCCCGAGTGCCCCAAGCGGGCCGAGCAGATCGACGGCCAGCTCTGCCAGGGACTGGGCCAGGTAGGACCACTCGAGCTTGGCAAAGGGAACCTCAGGCCAGTTCTTCTCGCCCTTCATGACCTTGCTCAGAGCCCGATAGTTGAGCAGCTTCGTCAGCTCGATCTCGGTGTAGCAGCGGGCAATGCGCTCACGGATCTCCGGGTCGGCCAAGGCCTCGGGGTTGACCGATCTAGCGGTCTCGACCATCGCCTGCAGATCTGCGCCCAGGATTGTCACCTGGCCGGCAATGCCAACGCGCTCATGGCCGAGCGTCCCCATCGCCACCAGCCATCCCTCCCCCTCCCCCCCGAGGCGAGACGATGCAGGGATCCGCGCGTCGGTGAAATAGACCTCGTTGAACATCCGCTCGTCAGCCATATCGCGGATCGGGCGGCACTCTACCCCGGGTGTCTCGAGGTCGACTATGAACGCTGTTATCCCCTCGTGCTTGGCACCGCGGGCCTTGGCTGTCGGATCGGTCCTGAGCAGGAACAGGCCCCACTTGGCCAGGTGGGCAGTCGATATCCAGATCTTCTGGCCGTTCACGACGTAGCCATCGCCATCCGGCAGCGCTGTCGTCGAGAGGTTGGCGAGGTCGTTGCCAGCGTCCGGCTCGGAGAACCCCTGACACCAGTGCTCGTCGGCATTCAGGATGCTCGGCAGCCATCTGCGCTTCTGGTCGTCGGTGCCCCAGCGTATGATCATCGGCCCGATCTGCCAGATCCCGTTCGCATTGAACATTCCCGGCGTCCTGTAGTTGGCCATCTCCTCGGCGTAGATCAGCCGCTGGGTCGGAGTGGTGTCCCGTCCGCCGTACTCCACGGGCCAGTGCACCGCCGCCCAGCCACCCTTGGCCAGGAGACGCTGCCAGGCACGGCGGCGCTCCTGGGAGCGCGCACCAGCCATCCTGCGGTCCTGGCCATCCATCAGCCGAGCATGATCCTCGCCTTCCTCGCCTTCTTCATCGCCCCGAAGCAAGGCGCTGGCACCAGCGCTGGCACCCGCGCTGGCCCTGGACTCACCGGGGTCGGGGCCGACGCCAGCATCCTCCTCGTCAGCGTCCTCCGTTGCCAGGAAAGCCGGGAGGTGTTCGTCGAGCCAGGCCCGTAACTCGCTGCGAAATGCCTCATCTTGAGCGGTATAGGCAAAATCCACGAGCCCAACCTTAGCGCGCCTCGCCATACGAGACTAACATCCGTGTCAGGTTTCGCGGTGTCCCAGGGGCGTAGAGCAGACGAGGAGCAGCCGACGTGGACTTCACCTTCAGTGACGAGCAGGAAGCGTTGCGCCAGGCGGTTCGGGGCTTCCTGGCAAAGGAAGCCCCGAACGAGTACGTGCGGGAGATGGCAGACTCCGAGCGAGGCTTTACCGACACCCTATGGAACAGGATGGCAGAGATGGGCTTCACCGGCCTTCTCGTGCCTCGTGACCACGGAGGGTTGGGCCTCGGCAGCGTGGACCTAGCGGTGGTGATGGAGGAGATGGGCAGGCTTCCACTCCCAGGTCCCTATCTCTCCTCTGCAGTGCTCGCCACCCTCGCGGCGCGCCGCCTGGGTGCCACGGATCTGCTGGCCGACCTCGCTAGCGGGGCCAGGCGCGGCACGGTGGCCTTCGAGCAGGCCGGTGGCGGCTACCCGGTGGAACGCATACGCACGAGGGCAGTGCGGCGGGGCAGCGTCTATCTCCTGAACGGCCTGCAACCACTCGTGCTGGACGGCCACAGCGCCCACTGGGCCATAGTCCCAGCGAGAAGCGATCGGGGCCTCGGGTCATACCTGGTGGATAGCCCTGACGGTGTCTACGTGCCCACCATGGATCCCACCCGCAAGGCAGCCCGCATCGACCTGGTCGACCGGCCGGCCATGTCGATCGGACCACGCTGCGATCACACGGCAATATGGCAGCGCGTGTTCGCAGACGCCGCAGTCGCCGTGTCGGCTGAGCTCCTGGGCGTGGCCGGCGCGGCGCTCGACATGTCGATCGAATACTCCAAGCAGCGGGTGCAGTTCGACAAGCCGATAGCCTCGTTCCAGGCCATCAAGCACAAGATCGTGGACATGTACCACTCCCTCGAGCTCGCCCGTGCCGGCACCCACTTTGCTGCCTGGGCTTCTGACGCTGACGACGAGGCCCGCTCCCGGGCTGTCGCCATGGCCAAGAGCTACACCGGGGAGGCGGCGGTGCGCATCACAGGCGACGCGATCCAGATCCACGGTGGCGTGGGCTTCACCTGGGCATGCGATGCCCACCTGTTCTACAAGAGGGCGAAGCAGAACGACCTGATGCTTGGCGGCCAGAGCTCGCAGCGCCGGGAGCTCGCTCACCTGGTTCTCGATCCTGCCTAGGGACGCCTCGGGATGCAGGGATACAGGGGACGCCTCGGGATGCAGGGATACAGGGGACGCCTGGCGAAACGAGACCTATGAGCAACCACTGGCAGCTTCGCCCGATCACCGGAGACCTTGCCCGCCGGTACCGCTCGGAGGGCCTCTGGACAGACGAGACCCTGGGGCAGTTCCTCGATTCCCGCCTGAGGCGCGACTCTGGTCTGTACGCCAGGGTCTGGTCGGACACCAACCCCTACCGTGGCACGATCGGTGACGTCCATGACTTGGCATGCCGCATTGCAGGCGGCTTGCGGGCCCGGGGGATCGGTCCTGGCGACGTGGTGGCCTTCCAGCTGCCCAACTGGATCGAGGCAGTCGGGACCTTCTATGCGCTGTGCATGATCGGAGCCGTGGTAACCCCTATAGTCCATTTCTACGGGTCCAAGGAGGTGCGGTTCATCCTGAGCCAGTCGGGAGCCAGGGCGTTCGTCACCGCATCGCGCTTCGCACGCCACGACTACCTCGCCCCGCTCGAGTCGCTCATGGCCGAGCTGCCCGGGCTCGAGACCGTCGTAGTCCTGCCCGACGGCCGACCGCTGCCCTGTAACGCACTGCCCTTCACCGACCTGGCCGCGGGCCCGCTTCTCGACACGCCACTCCAAGCCGATCCCGACAGCCCAGCCTTGCTCGCCTACACATCAGGCACCACGACCGATCCGAAAGGCGTCATCCACACCCACAGAACCATCGTCTTCGAAGTGCGCCAGCTCGCTGCACAGCAATCCGACCGCCAGCTGCCACTGCTCGTCGGTGCCCCGGTCGGCCACGGCATAGGGATGCTCTCGGCTCTACTCGTCCCGCGTGAGGCGCACAATCCGATCACCCTGATCGACTCATGGGATCCACCCTCGGTGCTTGGCGCGATGGTGGAGGCGAACATCTCAGCCGGCAGCGGGTCGACCTACTTCCTCACCAGCCTGCTCGACGCCCCCGGCTTCGGTGCCGAGCACCTGAAGCGGATGCCCATGATCGGCCTCGGCGGCTCGCCGGTGCCCGCTGCAGTGGCCGAGCGCGCGACGGCGCTCGGCATCTCCATAGTCCGCTCCTACGGCTCCACTGAGCACCCATCCACCACCGGCTGCAGTCATGGTGACCCGCTGGAAAAGCGCCTCTACACCGATGGCCGGCCACGCCCGGCAGTCGAGATCAAGTTGGTCGGCGAAGACGGCAACGAGGTACCCGAGGGCGATGTGGGGGAGATCTACAGCCGTGGCCCTGACCGCTTCGCAGGTTACAGCGACCCGCTTCTGAGCGCCGATGCGATAGACGCCGAGGGGTGGTATGCGACCGGGGACATCGGCCGGATGGACCCTGACGGCTACCTGGTGGTGACCGATCGGAAGAAGGACATAATCATCCGAGGCGGGGAGAAGGTGAGCGCTGGCGAGGTAGAGCAGCTACTAGCCAGCATGGACGGCGTCGCCGAGGTGGTGGTGGTAGCTGCTCCTGACGAGCGCCTGGGCGAGCACGGCTGCGCCATGTTCCGGCTCCTGCCGGGTGCTCCGGTGCCCGATCTCGACACGGTGAGGCGCTCTCTCGATGCGGCCGGCCTCGCCCGCCAGAAATGGCCCGAGGAGATTCGGATCGTAGACGAGTTCCCCCGCACCCCGTCGGGGAAAGTCAAGAAGTTCGCCTTGCGAGACTCACTCAGAGCCGAGGCCTCGCGCCATGCGTGAAGCGCAACCGGAGCTCCACCCGGGGCCGCAGGGCCTGTCCGGGAATCAGGGCCTGTCCGGGAATCGGGGCCTGTCCGGGAATCGGGGCTGGGCGGGGAGGTCCACTGGAGGCCCACTGGGAGATCCGCTACGTCCGGGCCGGACTTCCGCGCTCAGCGATCGACGCTCGACATGTCGGGGTACCGGTCCCCGCTTGGAGCACCAAGCTCGGCCAGGGCCGCCATATCGGTGCCATCCAGCACCACATCGAGTGCTGCGACATTCTCTTCCAGGTAACTGCGCCTCTTCGTACCTGGTATCGGCACCAGATCGCGCCCCTGTGCATGAACCCAAGCCAAGGCCACCTGGGCGGCTGTGGCGCTCCTGGCACGGGCTATGGCATCTATACGCTCGACGATCCCGATGTTCGTGGCAAGGTTGTCCCCATCGAAGCGCGGCTGGTACCGCCTGAAGTCGCTCTCGGCCAGCTGATCGACCGAGCGGATCGCCCCGGTGAGGAATCCGCGCCCGAGGGGACTGTACGGCACGAAGCCGATGCCAAGCTCCCGCACGGTCGGGAGTATCGCAACCTCCGGATCCCTGGACCACAGGGAATACTCCGTCTGCAATGCCGAGATCGGATGGGTGCTATGGGCACGCCTGATGGTCTCGGGTGCTGCCTCCGAAAGGCCCAGATACCGTACCTTGCCGGCGTCGACCAGCTCGGCCATCGCTCCAACGGTTTCCTCGATCGGTGTGCGTGGGTCGACACGGTGGAGGTAGTACAGGTCGATATAGTCGACTCCAAGCCTCGACAATGACGCTTCGCAGGCTGCCTGCACGTACTCAGGGCGGCCATTCAGGGAGCGTGCCTTCGGATTGGCGGGATCACGGACGATCCCGAACTTGGTGGCTATAGCCACCTGGTCCCTACTGCCTGCCAGAGCCTTACCGACAAGCACCTCGTTCGTGTAGGGCCCGTACATATCGGCCGTGTCGAAGAAGGTGACGCCCAGCTCCAAGGCTCGGTGGATGGTGGCTACCGATTCC
>JAJZJN010000145.1 GCA_021851165.1 Actinomycetes bacterium | reverse complement strand
GGGGGGGCGGGGGGGGGGGGGGGGGGGGGGGGTGCGCTCCCTCTACCAACCGATCGTCCGCCTGGACACCGCCGAGGTCGTCGGCTATGAAGCGCTGGCACGTGGACCGGCAACGAGTCCTCTCGCCATGCCCGACGCACTGTTCGCTGCGGCTAGGCGCCACGGACGTCTCGCTGAGCTTGATTGGGCTTGCCGTGTTGCCGCGCTCCAGGGCGCGATCGACGCAGGAGTATCGAGCCCGACCGTGCTGTTCGTGAACGTCGAGCCTGAGGTCCTGCTCACAGACCTGCCAGCCGGCATGCCCGAGTTGGTCGACAAGGCCCGCGAACAGTTCCAAGTCACGATGGAGTTGACCGAACGGGCGCTCACTTCGAGGCCGGTGGATCTCATGGCCTTCATCGACACCGTGCGGACCTTCGGGTGGTGGATAGCCCTCGATGACGTGGGTGCCGACCCGCACTCCCTGGCGCTGCTAGACCTGGTGCGACCCGAGATCGTCAAACTGGACCTTCATCTTGTCCAGGGAAGCTGCAATCCTGCGTGCGCTGAGATTCTCTGCGCTGTGGGCTCGTATGCCCAGCGTACTGGCGCCTTCGTGCTCGCCGAGGGGATCGAGGACGATTCGCACATGGAGAACGCCCTTGCCCAGGGAGCCGAACTTGGCCAGGGATGGCGATTCGGACATCCCCAAACGCTCGACGAGCCCCCCGATGTCCCACGACAACCCCTGCGCCGGCCGGATGGGACGGGAGTGGCGCTGAACACCGCGTTTCTGGTGACCACGCCATTTGCGCTTGGCGCCGACATCGGAACGATCCGCAGCGGTTCCGCTGGCGTCATAGCCTCAGTCGAGACGTTCCTGCTCTACGAGGCCGAGAGGCTCGGAGCGCTAGGAGTCCTCCTCGCCTCGACCGACAAGGCGTCCGGCTTGCATGATCTCCGGCGCTATGCAGCCCTGGCGGAGCACCTCGCCCTCGTAGGTGTCCTGTCAGACGACCTGTCAGACGACCTGTCATACGACGAGACACAGAGACTGCGCACCGGCGTCGTCCACCCTTCGGATTCCCTGCGTGGCGAACTGGCAGTGGTAGTCCTCGGGCCCCACTTCGCAGCAGCACTCGTGGCACGCCGAAGCACCGAGGACGCATCGTCTCTTTACGACTACGCCGTTGTGTTCGACCGCCCCTCGGTCATCGGCATGGCGATGAGCCTGCTCCAGCGCCTCACCCCACGAGCTGCCGATGTTGCCGTGCCTGATACAGAGTCACGCCATGCAGGCACCTCGCCTCGCTCGAACACCGGACGTCTGGACAGCTAGCCAGTGGCTCGAGCGCAACTGGGCCTTTGAGCCATGTCTCCACACGGCCATCCATCGGCACGCGAGCATCCCTGGTGGCACCACCACCACCGAGCCGACCAGGCGCCTGAACCAGAGCATCGACCCGGCGACGAAGGTCCCACCTCTCCTACCACGCCCCCGGAAGTACCACTGAGCCCTGCCGTGGCACAGCGGATAGCCAAGGCCGCCACTGCACCAGATGCTTCCCGGAGACGCTGGGCTGCGAGCCAGGGCGCCGGTATGGGCTTCGCTCTCGCGGTGCTCGCAACCGACACCGACACAACCGTCCGCGAAGCCGTAGCGTCGAACACTGCGACACCAGAGGTCGTGCTCGAGCACCTGGCCAGGGATCCCGAAGCCTCAGTGCGCCAGGCAGTGAGCACCAACCCCGAGGTGCCGGGCCCAGTCCTTGACATGTTGGCCACCGACGCCGAGCCGGCGGTCAGAGCTGCGACCGTCGCGAACGAAAACCTCCCACCCGAGGACCTCGAAGCCCTGGCACAGGATCCCGAGTGGACCGTGCGGCGAGCCGTGGCTGGCTGCAGGAGATCCTCTACGGCGATCCTCACTCTGCTCCAGAGCGACAGCAGCCCCGAGGTGCGGCGCTCCCTGGCGGCAAATCCGGGCGCCGCTACCCAGCTGCTCGAAACGCTCGCGGACGACGACGCACCCATGGTGCGCGTAGCGGTTGGCTCGAATCCGGCCAGCACACCGGAACTGCTGGTGCGGCTCGCTACGGACCCCGAGTGGGCCGTGCGTGGTGCCGCTCGCGCGAACCCGGGCGCGACTCCGGACGTCGAGCAGCTCTCCCTGGCCCACGAAGCCCAGCGGCGCACCGAGCACCCGGCCGCAGACCCCCGGACGCCCCCGGACATCCTCGCAGAGCTCGCCGGCGACGCCAACTGGGTAGTCCGCCAGGCGGTGGCGCTAAACCCGCGGACCCCACGGGAGGCCCTAGCAGAGCTCGCCGGCGACGCCAACTGGGAGGTACGCCGCGCTCTGGCAACGAATCCCAAGGCCCCGGACGACCTTCTCCAGGCGCTCGCAAGCGACGATCTGCGTGTGTGCCAAGCAGTGGCTGACAACCCTGCTGCATCCGAGGCAGCCGTGAGCCGTGCCCTCGAGTCGCTGCAAGCACGGCGCCGCCATGAAGCTCCCGATCCGACTATTGGCTGAGGGGGCCCGCCGTCACGAACCTCTGACAACTGGCTCGGCTTCACCCGGCTTCAGCGGCCTCCTCCCACCTAGACTCACCACGATGGCCAGGCAGTACCGCATCTTTCACGCCCGCCTCCGGGCAGCCGCCTTCGCGGCCAGGCTGGCAACCGCCTGCCACCCGTACAGCGAGTACGTCGCCATCCAGCACCTGCCCGCATCCCGGATCGGATCACGCTGGGGCCATGGACGACCACCACATCCGGGGCTCGATGCCCTCATAGCCTCGGGGGCACCAGCGTACCGGCGAGCCGTGGACGCCATCCGCGCTCGACATAGCGACCTCACCTCCATATCGCGTGACGGCACCGGCCCAGGAGAGCCCCGGTGGGCAAACGCCTGGATACCCCCGCTCGACGGCGCTTGCCTCTACACCTTCGTCCGTGACCTTCAACCGGCCAACTACGTCGAGGTCGGCTCGGGCAACTCGACATTGTTCGTAGACCGCGCCAGACGTGATGGCCATCTGGCGACGACCATCACGTCGATCGACCCCGAGCCCCGCAGCGACGTCGACGACGCCTGCGACCGCGTCATACGGGCTCCGCTCGAGAGCATCGATCTTGAAATATTCCATCACCTCCGGTCGGGCGACATGGTGTTCGTGGACAATTCGCATCTCGCCCTCATGGGATCCGACGCCATCGTGTTCCTTCTTGAGGTGCTCCCGCTGCTTCGCCCAGGAGTACTAGTCGGCATCCACGACATCTTCCTCCCCTGCGATTACTTCCCCTCATGGCGGGAGTACTACTTCGGGGAGCAATACATCCTGGCTGCCCTGCTCATCGGGCAATGGGCTGGGTATGGCGGGGCTGGGTATGGCGGGGCCCCCATATCGGTTGGCAATCCCGATGACTCGCCCAGCAGGAACGTAGCGGCCGGCACAGCACGCTGGATCGAGCCCTTCATGGCCACCTATTACGTGAGCTGCCACCCGGAGCTCTCGGCGCCACTGGATGATCTGTGGACGGAGCCGTGCTTCTCAGGGCTCGACCCGGCCGGCTGGAGCTTCTGGTTCCGTATCGGTGAGACGCCTCGCGGGGGATCAGGGCCGCTTCCGGGCTGAGACACGCAATCCGCTCCAGAATACCTAGGCATTCCTAGGCGCTCCTTTTGTGTTCGCTCTCCAGCCGCTGAGTCTCCCCCGGCGTATCCACGAAGCCGGGACTCGGCGAGTCGACAGCCGGATGGCTGTCTCCCACGTCGAGCTTGCGCCCGCGTGGTTCGCTTGGAGTCCTGCCGTGAGCGGTAACAGTCCCTTCGACGAGAAGCACTTGGACGCCGGCTGAGCCGGCGGTCGTCTCCTGGCGTTGATCGCCACAGACGACGTACCCCCCTCCGTTCCTGTGTTCCATTCGGCGTAGGAACCTCTTCTCGAGGATCTTCTTCACCTCCGTATGGGGGGTGAAGCGGCTGATCTCTCGATCCTCGACCCTCGATTTGATGTTCATGGCAGCCACGTGGTCTGCATCGCCCTGCCAGTTGCAGTCCCAATAGGGATTGCGGCAGTGAAGCGCGTCCCCGTGCCGGTTGTCCGAAGAGACATACCCGCACGTTGGATCAGGGCACGTTTGGCTGGTGTAGGCCGCGTTGACCGTTTTCACGTCGGAACCTCCGACGTACGCATGTACCGTGATGCGTTCTTCGTTCACCGAGCGTGCCCACGAGGCACACATCCGAGAGACCTTCTTGGACTTGGCCCGCCCGCGGAGATGGGAGAGGTCTTCGCAGATGATGGAGCGTGGCCGCTGTGTCGGGGACCGGGGGACTCTGCCCCGTGTCCTCGTCCGGTTCCCTTCCCCGTAGACGACTTCTTTGATCGCTGCACCCGAGATGGTCTTGAGCTGGGCCTTGGAGCGGCTGAGCCAGGCCTTCTGCTTCTTCGTGCCGAGGTTGCGCCGGGCGATGCGTCTGGCTCGCTTGGAGCCGGCGTCCTTCTTCGAGATCGCCCGGAGCCTGCCACGGGCTTTGCCGGTCGTGTTCCGGCGTTCGGTCATCGAGACGAGGGCCGTGCCGTATCCGGTGCCATGGTGGGCCCCTGCATCGTCGGTACAGACCTCGTTGATCCCCCAGTCGATCGCCACCGGGGGGCCAGTCGCCGGCCCAAGGGATGCGACGTCGTAGGCGACGTGGATGGATGCCCGTCTGTGCTCGTCGTCGAGCACCCCTCGGATGTTCCCCGAGACACGAGAGACGCCGGCCAACGGCAGGATGATGCGGTGCAGGTACGAGGCGACTGCGGCTCTGGTCTGTGGTGCGACGGTGACGGTTGGTATCTCGGGCACACCACCGCCCACGATCTTCCCCAGGGCCGAGTACCTGGCCAGGCACGCATAGGCGTAGTGGCGGGTGTCCTCGTCGGCGAACCTTCTCCAGATCCGGGACTTGAGATCGGCCCTTGCGAGACATGACTCGATGTGGCGGACACAGGTGTCGACGGCGTCGAAGGCCGCTTGGTCGACCAGGTGGACGTTGACACCGGCTGGATACCAGCCCTGCGCCTTGGCATGGTCGCGGAAGCTACGGCCCCGATCCAAGAGTGCCCACATGGATGGGGAGCGGAGATGACCGACGAAGCGACGCTTGGCCTCGGTGTAGGACAGGATCACCGAGGTGAGCTCGGCATACTTGGTCCCGTTGAGAGGCAGCGTCGCCAGTCGTACCGTGCGCTTCATCGCCACCACCATCCCACGAGGGTGTATCACCGGGTCATGGGGCCACCTCCTGGGCCACTTCGCGGAGTTGGTCCATGACCCTGCGGTTCTTGTGGCTCCTGGAGCCATAGAGGCGATCCTTGTGGCTGAGCACCAGTCGGCCGACGTTCCCCGAGCAGATCTCTGTGAGGGACTTCGAGCTCGGCGAGACGGACGACTCCCACGCTGCAGGCTGCTGGCAGATGTCTCTCGGGTACGTGAAGGTCCGATCTCGTGTCGTCGGCTTCAAAACGATGGAGCGCGACGAGGTGATCGCTGTGCACCAGCTCGATCTCCCCCCGATCGAGCTCGACACCCGGGGCCTGTGGATGAGCCCGCTACGCCCGCTGCACACGCTGCTGTCCCCCGGACGCGACCTGCTCGGCTCCCTGCATGCCGCAGAGCATGCCCTCATACATGCCATGCCACTGCTCGCAATGTGCGACCGGGGTGACGCCGGTGGCATATCGACACTCACGGGTCCCGGCAACAGCGAGCCACTGATGCTTCTCCACGATGCCTACGAAGGCGGGGCGGGGACCGTCGACGAATCCTTTCACAGCTTCAGGGTGCTGGCCGGCCTGACGCTCGAGATGATCGAGAGCTGTGACTGCGGATCCGCCGGCTGCCACCGGTGCTGCTATTCGCGCCTGTGCGGGTCGGACAACGAGCCGATGGACCGCCTCGGGGCGATCCACCTGCTGAAGAGCCTCCTGGAGAACCGTTACTCCCCGAGTTGGCCATACCTGGCCAATCGGATATCGACTCCGTCCTGGCGTGCAAGGACGAGAGGCGCAGCGGCAACGGTGTCGCTGCATGGGACCG
>JAJZJN010000015.1 GCA_021851165.1 Actinomycetes bacterium | reverse complement strand
GGGACTCGGCCTCTCCACCGGCGGCACCATCTCAGGTGTGCCGAGCACCCAGGGAAACTTCGGCTTCACCGTTCAGGTGACGGACTCCACCGCGCCGAGCCCCGAGGTGGCAAGCGAGGCGCTGGCGATATCGGTCAGGACGTCCGCCGTCACCACCCAGACATCGGCAAACTGGTCGGGCTATGTCGTCTCCAGCGGGCCTTTCACCGAGGTGACAGGCACTTTCACTGTGACATCCCTCCAGAGTGGGACTCCGGCCTCCGATGCCATGGCAGAGTGGGTCGGCATCGACGGTGTGTCGAACCACTCGCTCATCCAGGCGGGCATCGACGAGCAAACTGATCCGAACAACCCGAGCTATTTCGAGATCCAGCCCTGGTGGGAGATCTTGCCCGCCCCGGAGACGACCATCACGTCGGTCTCGATCTCGCCAGGCGATCACGTCACCATCACGATCGACCAACTGAGCGGGACGGAGTGGTCGATAACCTTGACAGATAACACCAACGGCGAGACCTTCACCACCGACCAGAGCTACAACGGACCCGCGTCGTCAGCAGAGTGGATCGTCGAGGCCCCGCAGACCAATGGCAGCCAGTCGACTCTCGCTCCTTACACCCCCTACGTCACGTTCACGGGCCTGGGCGCCACGGGCAGCGAGACGAGTGTCAGCAGGTGGGTCATGGTACAGGCAGGCAATCAGGTATCAACGCCTTCGACGCTTGACTCTACCGGCTTCAATGTCGCCTATGGCTCTACGAAGCCACCTCCGCCCTAAGAGCCAGCCGTGGACTGCTATCTCGCGGGGAGATCCCCGGCGGGGCATCCACGACTGGCTCCGTACGACCCTGAACGTGACGCCCGCGGCTGTCGACATACCAGTCTGCAAATATGACTAGCGGCGCTCGCCCGGCTGAAGAACCTACTGAGCGGAGAGGCAGGGATTTGAACCCTGGGACCCGGTTTCCCAGGTCAACTCATTAGCAGTGAGTCCGATTCGGCCACTCTCGCACCTCTCCAGGTGACGTGATCCTATATCGTGCCTATATTCTCCGCATGGGCAAAGCGGAGACGAGGCCAGGTACAGGCCATTGCCTTTCCAAGGCTACAGGATCGCTCGGGAAGGTGGTGCCAGCCAAGTGCTGGCCTGGCTCATGCAGCGGCACCGGCCACCGCACGGACTCTGCAGCCATCTCCACGCCACGGCCAGGACGGCTGGTGTGCGTAGCTTTCCTCGCCATGGTAACGCTGACTACCCTGCTGGCCTTCTTGGTATTAACGGCTCCGGTCGCTGGGGCAATTGCTCCCCCGGGCCCCAACTCGGCGCTGGCATTCGGCGTCCCCGAGGGCGCTGCGGGCAACTCTACGGGGTTGCCCGGCCCTGTAGTTGCAATCACGGCTGACGCCCCGGGAGCTGGCTACTGGACAGCGACCGCCAACGGCGAGGTAACCGCCGAAGGTGACGCCCAGTTCTACGGCTCCATGGGAGGGCGCCCATTGAACCAGCCGGTGGTGGGCATGGCGGCGGTGCCCGGTGGCGGGGGCTACTGGCTGGTGGCTGCAGACGGCGGCGTGTTCGCCTTCGGTGACGCCCAGTTCTACGGCTCCGGGACCGGAGCTCCCTTGACCGCTCCAGCAGTCGGAATTGCTGCTGGCAAAGCCGGCTATTGGCTTGCCTACGGTCAGACGGCCGACCCCGGTTCGCCACTGGGCCAGGAGGAGCTGCTGGCCGGTCTGGGGTACCTACCTCTCCGCTGGAGTCCGGAGGGGTTCCGATGGCTCTGGCCCGCCATCCCCTCCCAGCTCGCGTCCCTCTGGCAGCCCGATCGGTTCAACACGATCCTTGAAGGAGCCATAGACGCATTCGAGGCGAATGCGGGATTGGCAATGGACGGACAGATAACGCCTGCCGAGACCGCTGCACTGGTGAGTGCCGCGAGCAACCCGTCAGTCGCCATGAACCCGAACGGCTATACCTATGCGCTGGTACAGGAGCATGCCGGGACGCCGGCTCCCGAAACCCTGACTGTCTGGCACGACGGTGCAGTGGTCCAGACAACACCGGCAAACACCGGTATTCCCGCTTCACCTACCGTGATCGGAACCTTCCCCGTCTACCTGAGGCTACGCAACCAGGTGATGACCGGCACCAATCCGGATGGCGCGCCGTACGCTGATCCGGTCCAATTCGTCTCGTATTTCTACGGAGGAGACGCCATCCACTTCATGCCCCGAGCTGCCTACGGCTACCCGCAGAGCCTCGGATGCGTCGAAATACCCTACGGGCCCGCGTCTGTTGTGTGGAACTACACGACCTATGGAACCCTCGTAACGGTCACCACTGATTGAACCAGGAAAGCCATGACACGTCGTTCTCCCTCTTCAACCGGGATGTAGCGGCTACGAGCGCGCAATACTGTCCGATGTGGAAAGTATCGAGGTAAGGGTCCGCACGGGCTCCCGGCTCGTGTCCGATTTTACGAGCGAGATCCGTGACTTCTGCCGTCGCCACGGCGACGGACTTCTGAACGTCTTCCTTCCGCACGCCACAGCGGGTCTCGCGCTCATCGAGACCGGATCGGGAAGCGAAGCCGACCTAGCGGCAGCCATAGATCGCTTCCTGCCACGCGATCTTGCCTACCGCCACACCCATGGTTCGCCAGGCCACGGGCGGGACCACCTGTTGCCTGCACTGATCAGCCCATCTCTCACACTGCCCGTGCTCGGGGGCGAGATCCAGCTCGGTATCTGGCAAAGCGTCGTCATCGTCGACACGAACGTGGACAATCCCGTTCGCACCGTCCGCCTGAGCTTCGTGGACGCCTGAGCTTCGTGGACGCCTGAGCTTCGTGGACGCCTGAGCTTCGTGGACGCCTGAGCTTCGTGGACGCCTCGTGGCCACGCCCCCGGATCCGCTGCTGAGCCAAACCGCGCCTTCCTGCATTAGCCCAGATCCGGTGAACCACCCAGACGATCCATCGTGTGGGACGATATCGGCAGAGGACTTGGAACGAGCCGGAGCGATGCAGTGTTGGTGACCTGGGGTAAACGAGCGCTGCTGACAGCAGCTGTGACGGTCGTCTTGACTTTCGTCGGGCTCGCCACGACCGGAACCGGACCTAGCGCCGGCGCGGACGACGGCACATCGGCGGCATCGGCGGCATCGGCGCGAGTCGATCAGGCGGTCCCCAGGGCAGACCTTGCAAGCCAGACAGATCTCAGGTCGCCGCTCGTGACGGGAACCATCTCAGCACCAGGAGGGCCCTTCCTCCGCGACAGATTCGGGCGCGCCGTGATCCTTCACGGCGTGAACATCGTTTACAAGCATCCACCGTTCGCCGTCTATCCAGACCCCGGCAAACCCTGGAACTTCGATCTTGCAGACGCCCGGCGTATAGCTGCCCTCGGCTTCAACATGGTTCGCCTCGGAATTCTCTGGCAGGGCCTCGAGCCGGGAAGGCTCGGTCCTAACAGTCCCGCTGTTTGCGACCCTGGACGGCCGGTCAACCCCCACCAGCTCAACCCGGCTATCATCCGGACATATCTCGACCACGTCGCACGCACGGTCGACCTGCTTGCCTCGGTTCACATATACACCCTGCTCGACATGCATCAGGACGTGTACAACCAGGCATTCGGAGGAGAGGGGGCACCGGCGTGGGCCGTGTGCACCCAGGGTGCCCATCCGTATCCGACTCCCTCCGACTGGCGGATGGCGTACCGGGAGCCGGCGGTCGCCGCGGCTTACAGAAGCTTCTTCGACAACAGCGTACGAGGCAATCTCCAAGGACAGTTCGCTTCAGTCTGGAGTGCCGTTGCAGAGCGCTTCTCGGGTGACCCTTGGGTGCTCGGCTACGACTTGTTCAACGAGCCTGCCGTAGGTGACGGCGCCCTCGCATGCTTCTACGCGGGGCGAGGGGCGGGAAACCTCATGACAGCCGGTGGTGAGCACGTCTCCTGCCCACCGACAGAGCCTGCCACCGGCCTCATACCTCGCGTGCTTGCGGCCGCACCACATCAGCTCATCTTCGTCGAGCCCGACGTTAGCGCCCACCCTGTAGCATCCGAGCTCGGATCGCTGCCTTTCCCGAATCTCGTGCTCAATTTCCACCTCTACTGCCCCTTCCGGAACCTCGACGGCAACCCGCCTCCGATGGCGCTTGCCGCCTGCGGGATCCACGACCGCAACGTGCTGCTCACACGCAGTATCGAGCGCATGCGCTCAGCCAGCGCCGCCCAGCCAGGAGGTCCTGCCTGGTTCATGAGCGAGTTCGGAGCAACCAGTTCCCTCTCCGACATCACCCAGGTGACCGCCGATGCCAACCGCTTCTTGCTCGGCTGGTGCTACTGGTCCTGGGAGTACTACGCGGACCCGACCGGCAGTGCCAGCGAAGCCCTCGCGACCCCGGCCGGCATACCCATCGCTGCCAAGGCGTGGACCTTGTCGCAGACCTACGCGCAGGCCGTGGCGGGCACCCCGGTGACGATGTCTTTCGCCCCATCAAGCGGGAACTTTGACCTCGCCTATGTGCCTGATCAGGCAATCCATGCTCCCACGGTCGTGTTCGTCCCGACGGCGCTGCACTACAGGGCCGGCTACTGCGCCAGCGTTTCCGGCGCGTCGATAACCTCGGCACCTGGATCGGACCACCTGACGCTCGTCAACCTTCCCGGGGCTTCCGAAGTGCACCTATCCCTCGCGGCAGGAGGCTGCCGAGGCGGGACCGGTCACCTCCACACCGGCGCCTCCCTTGCCTTGGACCATCACCACGAAACACGCGCTACGACCCAACACACGGTCTACTCCGGGTCCCAGTCCCGCGAACGCGTAGCGGCGAACCGGGCCCACACCAGGAGGCAGGTGCGCCTTTGACTGCCGAGCAGCCACCTGCGCCCATGCTGGCTTCCACGACCAGCCACGAGGAGCCCGTGATGGCGGATTTCTGGTTCGACCCGATCTGCCCTTGGGCATGGATCGCCTCCCGCTGGATGCTCGAGGTCGAGCGGATTCGACCTGTTCGGGTCCGCTGGCACGTCATGTCACTGGCATACCTGAACCGTGACCGCGACTTGCCCGAGGAGTACCAGCAGATCATGCAGGAGGCATGGGGTCCCGTTCGCGTTTGCATCGCTGCCGCACAGGCTCACGGCGAGAACGTCCTACTGCCCCTCTACAGCGCCATCGGGACCAGGTTCCACCTCCTCGGCCAGGATCGCTCACGTGCCACGATCGAGTCCGCTCTGACCGAAGTGGGACTTCCAACCAGCCTCGCGGATGCCATGTCGACCACGTCATACGACGAAGCACTCGCGGCATCTCATCACCAGGGAATGGACCAGGTCGGCTACGAGGTCGGAACGCCGGTTATAAGCGTCGAGGGCATCGCCTTCTTCGGACCTGTCGTGAGCCCGATACCACGCGGTGAGGCCGCTGGCCGTCTTTGGGACGGCGTCCTAGCCGTAGCAGGTACCGACGGGTTCTTCGAGCTGAAGCGGAGCCGGACGCGCGATCCGCTCTTCGACTAGGCCCACCTCTTGCGTCGACGAGGCTACAGGCACTCAGCTCTGACTCGAATGCGCCCACAGGTTGATGCCTGTGTCGAGGGCGTAGCGATCGATCTCGGCAAGCTCCTCGGGGGCAAATGGCGGGCCATCGAGGGCCGCTATGTTCTCCTCCAGCTGCGCGACACTGCTGGCGCCCACCAGAACCGAGGTTACGCGCTCGTCTCGCAGAGCCCACGCAAGGGCCATCTGGGCAAGTGTCTGGCCCCGTTTCCCGGCTATAACGTTCAAAGCCTCGATGCGCGCCAGGACGTCGGCGGTCAAGGTTCCCGGATCGAACGATCCCCTTCGTGCAGCGCGCGAGCCATCGGGGATGCCACCCAGGTACTTGGCGGTCAGCATCCCCTGGGCCAAGGGCGAGAAGGCAATGCAGCCAATCCCCTCAGCACCAAGCGTATCCAGGAGGCCATCCTCTATCCAGCGGTTGAACATCGAGTAGGAGGGCTGATGAATGAGCAACGGCGTGCCCATTTCACGCAGGATCCTCGCCGCCTCTACCGTCCGCTCCGGCGAGTAGGAGGAGATGCCCGCGTAAAGCGCCTTTCCCTGGCGCACGGCGGTGTCCAATGCTCCCATTGTCTCCTCGACTGGTGTATCGGGATCGAATCGGTGCGAGTAGAAGATATCGACGTAATCGATTCCCATCCGCCGAAGTGACTGGTCCAGGCTGGACAGGAGGTACTTCCGCGAACCCCATTCCCCATAGGGGCCGGGCCACATGTCGTATCCAGCCTTCGTCGAGATGACCATCTCGTCGCGGTATGAGCGGAAATCCTCACGTAGCACGCGGCCGAAATTCACCTCCGCGCTGCCATAGGGCGGCCCGTAGTTATTGGCGAGGTCGATGTGGGTGACGCCGAGGTCGAACGCCCTACGGAGTATCGCCCGCTGCGTCTCCAGGGGTCGGCCGTCCCCGAAGTTCTGCCATAGTCCGAGAGAGACCGCCGGAAGCTTCAGTCCACTGCGACCGCACCTGCGTTATACGGCGCGGTCGTAACGGTCACCTGCTGCGATATAGGCCATCTGGCCCTCACTCGCTCTTCGGGGCATGCTCGCCGCCGGCCTGCGTCTTGGCCAGCTCCAGCGCGCGATCCGGATCGAGACCGGCACGCGCTGCCAGCCAGCAGGCCAGCGGGGCAGCCGATCGCTCCGAGGCATGAGCTGCCACACCTGCCAGGCCGAGCACCGCCTCGATCTCCTCGGCACTCGGGGGCTCGACTCCGAGAGCCCTCGCGAACCCGGCTATCCATTCGGCACGATCTGTCATGTGCCGACCGTATCACCACGACCGGATCGCGCTCAGGGCGAGTCCTTGTCACCGAGGGGATGCTTGACCGGCGCATTCTGGATCTCCTCCCACTGCAGGCGACGCCGGTAGCGGGCCTGGCCTGCAGCCCCGAGCCTGGCAGCTACGGGGCCTGCGACCATCCCGAGCCGGGGGAACAGGCTGCTTCCCTTCGCCAGCATCGCCCTTCCCGCCGGCAGCGAGGCAACCAGCCTGCGGCTCTCCATCAACGCGATCGCCGCCCGGGCAACCTCGTCAGGCTCGAGCAGCCTCCTACCACTGAATGGCATCGCAGCCGACTCGTCACCGACCACGGAGCGCAGCATGGGGGTCCATATGCCGTCTGGGCATAGGCACGATACCCGCACGCCCGCTCTGCGCAGCTCGACGGCCGCTGCCACCGAATAGCCGAGCACCCCATGCTTGGTCGCGGAGTAAATCGCCAACCCGGGAGTCGCATTGTAAGAGGCCAGCGAACCGATGTTCAATATACGCCCACCGCTGCCGGAGGCCATCACGGCTGCCGCGGCGCGGGTGCCGTTCACGACTCCGAGCAAGTTCACCGCGACGACCCGAGCAATCTCCTCGTCGCCCTGTTCGAGCAGGTCAGCCGCTCCGAGCAGCCCGGCATTGTTCACCCATACATCCGGCTCGACCTGACGCGCCAATTCCCTGCAGGCCGCAGCATCCGTGACGTCCAGGGAAGTTTCGGTCCCTGCTATGTCGGCCGCCACCACCTCCACTCCACGGCTTGCAAGTGCCTCGCAGATGGCGCTGCCGAGGCCACCCGCTGCTCCCGTCACCACCGCAGTCATCCCGGGGTGCAACCGGTAACGCGCGCTCACCTGAGCTCACCTCGTAGCAGGCATCGGCAAGGAATCATATGGCTTCTGTTCATAGCATGCTCGCCCGGCGCGTGCAGCGAGAATACCGCTCAGGAATACCAGCCCTCCACATCGATCACTAGGTCGGTGGTGCCCATGTGGTTGAACACCTCGATATTGCCTGTGGCCGGTAGGGGAACCACCACCAGGTTCGAGGTGGCCTCGCCCGCTGCCCAGTTGAGGTTGGAGACGGTTGGCCTGGCGACACCGGCAGGATAGATGCTCACGTAGCTCGCTGCCGTCGTATCGACGGCCGTCACGCTCAGCACTACCGCTGCCGCGCCCACCGGCACACCCGCCAGGCCGGCCACCTGGACTGCCGCTGTACCACCAGCGCCAAGGGCAGTACCTGAGCTCTCGCAGATGCCGCTCACGCCCTTGGCCACATCCGAGGAGCTCCCTGTCTCAGGTGCACGCGTGTCGCATATCCGGGCAGGTGCGACCGCGTTGAACGCTCCACCCGTGGTTCCTCCGGAGGCCGTGAACCAGCCAGTCACGCCCACCACAACCCCACTTCGCTCCAGCGCTGGCCGGCACCGTGCGAGGCGTCGCGGCAGATGCCTGGGCTGGCGTCAGGATCATAGGTGCCATCACCGCGAGAGCAGCTGCGACCACCGTAGCGAGCGCCCTGGGCGCTGATCGGATGGACCTGACAGCCTTATCACTGTGGCCAGGCAAAATATCCACTTCGTTCCTCCCCGAGTTGTCCATGACGCCTTCCGCCGGATCCCGCAGCGACGACGGTGCCCGTCAACGGATCCAAAGATGATAGCAATCATCTCATGAAGGCTCAACCACGCTCCACATCGAGCGGGCCACGGACCGAGGTATTCGCTCTCGATACGAATCGCCGGCACCCGGCGACCCGCGACCCATCATGGACAACCGGCACCTCCGTCCCCTTCGAAGTGCCCACATTGCCCGCATCTCCCCAGCAGATCACGACCCGCTAGCCTTTCGAGCGTGGCCGAAGAACACCTCACACCGGGCACTAGCGGGTTCACCGGCAGCGGGTTCACCGGCAGCGGGTTCACCGGCGCTAGCGACACGATCCATCCCCAACGGATCGACCAGAAGATCATCCAGCTCTTCGCACTTGTCGGGGAATGCCTGGCCGGCGCCACCCACTCGCTGCTCGCAGGCGACCGGGAGGCTGCTCGGCGCCTGGTCGAGAGCGACACTCTGGTCGACGCGCTCTATCACGATGTGGAAGAGCTGGCCCAGGGGCAGCTCCTAGAGCAGACCGCCGGGCCCGACGAGATCCACTACCTCGTCGGGGTATTGCGAATGCTTCCCGAGCTGGAACGCAGCGGAGATCTAGCTGAGCACGTCGCCCGCCGGGGTGTGCGGGGTCTCGGCATCGAGCTCTCGCCCAGGGCCAGAGGCCTGGTGGAGCGCATGGGCGAGGTGGCCGGCAACATGTGGCGGGCAACCGCTGATGCCTATGCCGACCACTCGGCCGAAGCGGCCGGGCAGGTGGACGACCTCGACGACGAGATGGACGAGCTGCACGTCACACTCACCGCCGAGATAGCCAGCGGATCGATGCCCCTGCCCGTGGCGATCGAAGCCGCCCTGGTCGCGAGATTCTACGAGCGCTTCGGAGACCACGCCGTCAACCTGGCACGGCGCATCGCCTCCCTCATACCCTGAGTGCCGCTCACACCCTGAGCCTGTCGAGCAGTGCCTCGGCAATCTGCACAGCGTTCAATGCCGCGCCCTTGCGCAGGTTGTCTCCCACCACGAACATGGCCAGACCGTTCGGCACGGTAGGGTCACGCCTCACCCTTCCCACCAGGCTCGGGTCTATTCCGGCTGAATCGAGCGGGGTCGGAATGTCCACCAGCCGCACGGCGGATGACCTCCGTAGCAGCTCGATTGCCAGCTCGACCGGCATCTCTCGCTCGAACTCCAGGTTCAACGCCAGGCCATGACCGGTGAAGACCGGAACCCTCACGCACGTGCATGATACCGAGAGGTCCGGGGCACCGAGGATCTTCCTGCTCTCGTTGAGCAGCTTCCGCTCCTCATCGGTGTCGCCCGAGCCGTCTCCAAGGATGGAGCCTGCCATAGGAATCACGTTGTGCGCGATCGGAGCCGGGAACTTGGCCGGCGGCGGATACGTAACCGACCTCCCGTCGAATGCCAGCTGCGCTGCATCCCGGGAAGTCAGTGCGAGCTGGTCCGCCAGCTCCCGGACCCCTGCTGCTCCTGCCCCGGATACTGCCTGGTAGGTAGCCGCCACCATCCGCCGGAGCCCAGCCTCCCTGTGCAACGGGGCCAAGACCGGCATCGCGACCATGGTGGTGCAGTTCGGGTTGGCGACGATCCCATCGGGGATGTCGTCGAGCGCCGAGGCGTTCACCTCGGGCACCACCAAGGGAACCCGTGGATCCATACGCCAAGCTGACGAGTTGTCGACGACCATAGCCCCAGCGCCCGCTATGCGAGGAGCAAGCTCGCGCGACGCAGCAGCACCCGCCGACATGAGCGCAATGTCTATGCCAGAGAAGTCCGCGCCTGCGGCATCCTCGACAAGCACCTCGCCGCCGCCCCATGGCAGATACGACCCTGCCGAGCGCCCAGAGGCGAAGAATCGTATGTCATCCAGGGGAAAGCCCCGCTCCACCAACACCGATCGCATGACGGCACCGACCTGCCCCGTGGCCCCTACAACGGCTACTCGCATCCCTCGATCCTATTGCCATGGCGTCCTGCCGCCATCCGTGCCGGCCGGACGGCTTCCCGAGGCTCGCGACATCGCTTCCCTTCAAGTGTGCGAGCTCTTAGCCAGCCAGGTCGAACGCCTCGTGAAGCGCCTGGACTGCGCTCTCCACCGCCCCCGCACGCACCACGCATGAGATCCTGATCGACGATGTCGAGATCATCTCGATGTTGACTCCCTGCTGAGCAAGCACCTCGAACATCTTGGCAGAGATCCCGGGGTGACTGCGCATGCCGGCCCCGACAATCGACACCTTTGCCACGTCGTCATCCGACAGCACCTCTCCGGCCCCTATGCCCGGTGCCAGATCCCGGGCAACCTCGAGGCTGGCCGCCAGATCGACCTTCGGGACGGTAAACGAGATATCCGTCGTGCCGTGAAGCGAGATGTTCTGCACGATCGTGTCGACGTTGACGTTACGCTCCGCGAGCGCCCTGAACAGCCGCGCAGCCAGTCCTGGGCGGTCGGGCACCCCCGTGACGGTAACCTTCGCCTCCGACGCGTCGTGGGTGACAGCAGTCACCACCGCCTGTTCCATTAGTGGATCCTCCTCGCTCACCCACGTACCCGGTTCCCAGGTGAAACTGGATCTTACGTGCAGCGGCACATGGTGGTTACGGGCAAACTCGACGGAGCGCAGCGCCAGGACGCGCCCGCCGCTTGCCGCTATCTCCAGCATCTCCTCGAAGCTCACCCTCGCAAGCCGGCGCGCTTCGGGCACGATCCGGGGATCAGCGCTGAACACACCGGTCACGTCGGTGTATATCTCACACGCGTCGGCGCTGAGGGAGGCCGCCAGCGCCACCGCCGTGGTATCCGAGCCGCCACGGCCCAGCGTGGTCACGTCCCGGTCGGTGGAGACACCCTGGAAACCCGCGACCACAGGGACCTTCCCCGCTGCGAGCGCCTCCCGGAGCCGATCTCCGCGGACCTCGACGATCTTGGCCTTCGTATGGGTGGCGTCGGTGATGATGCCGGCCTGGCTGCCGGTGAACGACACGGCTTCCACGCCCAGTTCGGCGAGAGCCATGCAAAGCAGAGCCATCGATACACGCTCGCCCGACGTGAGAAGCATGTCCAGCTCCCGCGGCGGCTGGACACTCGACACGTCGCCCGCCAGGCGTAACAGGTCGTCGGTGGTCTTGCCCATGGCGCTCACCACGACGAGCACGTCACGCCCGGCGCGGCGAGTACGCGCCACGTGGTCCGCCACAGCACGGATACGGTCCGCGTCACCAACGGAGGTACCACCGAACTTCTGCACGACCAGAGACATGGCTCGACGATACCCGCAGGCCGGAGGGTTGCCGGCACAGCCGAAGGCGAGGTGTCGCCTAGGCAGGCGCAGAAGCATGTATCGTGTGGCGCCGTGTCCAGTGATAAACGTGCCCGCCAGCGTGCCGCCCGCCAGGCTCGCCAGGAGGAGCTCGCCCGCCAGCGCAAGCGCCGTAGCACCGTCCGGCGATCAGTAACCGTAGTTCTCCTGGCAGGCATAGCGATCGGTGCCTACGCTGTGGTAGCCACCGGCAAGACCAAGACCTCCCACGCCAACACATCCACCACCGTGGCCAAGACGCACAGTGGCGCCACCAAGCAGTCGACGGGTCCCTCCAAGCAGTCGGCGAGCACGAAGGCTCAGCTCACGGCCAACCGGATTGCGATCGCTGCCGGATGCCCGGCCAATCCTCATACCCCCCTCACCAAGCCGCACTGGTCGTCACCCCCGCCGATGACCATCGACACGGCCAAGAGCTACACCGCCACGGTCACAACCGACCTCGGGCCGTTCACCATCGCCCTGGACACCGCTTCGACCCCCCACACCGTGAACAACTTCGTGTTCTTGGCGGACCACGGGTTCTATAACTGCGTCATCTTCCATCGGGTGATCCCCGGTTTCATGGACCAGACCGGCGACCCCACAGGAACGGGAACCGGTGGCCCCGGGTATTCCTACACCGGCAGCACGCCGAAGCCTGCCACTCCGCAATACCCGATCGGCTCGGTGGCAATGGCCAACTCCGGTACCACCTCGAGCAACGGCAGCCAGTTCTTCATCGTGACCGGGCCCGAGGGTGAGTCCCTTCCGCCCAACTACACGCTGTTTGGCCATGTCGTGACAGGAATGAAGGTAGTGGACAAGATCAATTCCGACGGCAACCCCTCCCCCAGCGCCAACGGTGTCCCGCCCCTGGTCATCCATCGCATGCTCAAGGTCACGATATCCGCCTCATGAACGACCACCTGCCAGAGAGAGGAAGCCCATGACCGTCGACATCCCCGCGCCGGACGGGTCGAGCGCGCCCCGGCGCAAGTTCGACGCCGAGCCGCCGCTTGTCATCGACCCCGCGAAGCGCTACAGCGCCGAGATGGTCACCTCGTTGGGCGCCCTCACCATCGCGCTCGACCCGGCATCGGCACCTCGAGCGGTGAACAGCTTCGTGTTCCTGGCGCGTTACCACTATTTCGACGGAATCGTCTTCCACCGCATCATCCCCGGCTTCGTCGCCCAGGGTGGGGATCCTACCGGTACAGGCACCGGAGGACCGGGGTACACCTTTGCCGACGAGCTGCCGCCACCCGGACGCTACGAGGTCGGCTCGCTCGCCATGGCCAATGCCGGTCCTGACACCAATGGCAGCCAGTTCTTCATCGTGAGCGGCAGCAGTGGAACGCAGCTTCCGCCGAGCTACTCGCTGTTCGGCAAAGTGGTGAAGGGTCTGGACACCCTGGCAGCCATCGATGCCGTCGGAACCCGCGGGGGTAAGCCGACCGCAGAAGTGACCATCGAGTCGGTCGTCATCACCGAGGCAGCCTGAATCCTGGCGCGCAACCCCGGGTTGCGCAACCCCGGAATGGTCGGCTAATCCTCGTCGACCTCCGGCCCGCTGAGCACAGGCTCCGCTGTCACCGCTGCCGGAAGGGCGTCCAGACCGGCAGGATGCCCGCTCAGGAACACCTCGACCTGCCCGTTTCCGGCCTGGCTCCACGAGCCGCCGGGGGCCCGGAGTAGAGCCGTCCTCTCGGGAAGCCCCACCACCGCAAGGCCGGGGGCCGCCAGGGTAACCGACCGATGGACCTTCTCTGCGTTCTCCTCGCCGAAATGCGATATAACAGCCATCCCCCGCACCATCCCCAACCCCACGGTCAGCGCTCCGCCACGAGGGTCCACCATCGGATCGCTCAGGACCATCGCCCCGGCGCCCGCCCCTGCTACGACCGTTCCGTCATACCAGGCAGCCACCAGAGCTCTCCATACTGCGGAGTCCTTCAGCACCGAACGCAGGTGAAGGGCAGATCCCCCGCCGAGATACACGAAGCGGCTCGAGCGCACTATGGCTGCGTTGGCCGTATCCTCGGCATCGCGCCGGCTCAGCACCATCAGCCCACGGGCTCTGCCTCCAATCGAGGAAAACCACTCCTCGGCTCGCTGCACCTCCCTGGTCGGGTTCTCGTATGCCCCAGCCGTAGGAAGCACCAGCACGTCGGCACCACCGGAAGCAGCCAGCAGGTCGGCGTCGAAGTCACACCCTGCGCTCCACTCCCCGCCACCCACCAGGGCCAGCACACCGCAGCGTTCGTCCATATCGTGGCCATGGTAGATCCTGTGCACCAGGCCCGTGGACCATCACGCCCCAGGAGCTCAAATCGGCACCGAACCGACCTTCTTCAATTCACCGCCACGGGACCATGCAGGTGGCAGCTCGAACATGGTCAAGACGAGCCGGGGAGCACTCCGGCCGCCCCGGGCTCCGGCTGGAGCCAGTTAGAATCCAGCTTGGCAACCGCATGGCAGCCCATCAGCGTCATGGTCCGCTCCATCTCCTCGCTCAGGACGTCGAGCACACGCTCCACTCCCCGCTGTCCCCCGTAGGCCAGTCCGTACAGGTATGGCCTGCCTATCAGAACCGCCTTGGCGCCCAGAGCCAGCGCCTTCACCACGTCACCTCCGCGCCTGATCCCCCCGTCCATGAGAACCTCCGCCTCGCTGCCCACAGCCTCCACGACCTCGGGCAAGCAGCGCAGGGTCGCCGGCGCTCCCTCCAACTGGCGACCGCCGTGGTTGGATACCACCACCCCGTCGGCTCCACGCTCTACGGCCCTCCGCGCGTCATCGCCGGTGAGTATCCCCTTCACGACCAGCGGAAGCTGCCAGTGCTCGCGGAACCACTCGACATCCGACCAGGTAAATGGCGACCCGTCGGCCGCAACGGACCCGACAGCACCGAGCCGATCCCTCACGCTGGCTGAGCTCCGCACCCGCCGCGCGTCCAACGCCGCGCGTAGCATTCCCCCAACCCATACCGGCTTTGACGCCACATCCGCCGCAAGGCGCACCGCACCGCGGGCATCCAGCCGCAGCGGCACCGACACCCCGTGGCGGAGGTCCCGCTCGCGCTTTCCGGTCATGGGAGTGTCTACTGTGACCACGAGCGCCCCGAACCCGGCATCCCGTGCCCTGTCGATCAGAGCGCCTGCCTCAGCCCGACCGCCTGCAGCGTAGAGCTGATACCACATCGGGCCCCGAGATTCCGCCGCGACCTCCTCGATCGAGCTTCCGGCTACCGCGCTCAACACCGAGAGCGTTCCACGGGACTCCGCCGCCCTCGCCCCAGCTACAGCCCCTTCTGGGTGCATGACCCTCGTGAGACCGCATGGAGCCAGGATCACAGGAAGGGAGAGCGAGGCGCCGAGAACCCCGACCGCGAGGTCTGGGGATGACACGCCAGAGGCCATCCTGGGCCGCAGTGCAACCCGGTCGAAGGCCTCTTCGTTGGCGCGCATCGTCACCTCGTCCTCGGCGCCGCCGTCTATGTAGTCGAACACCACACGCGGCAGCATCCGCTTGGCCGAGCGTCTGGCCTGAGCGACGCTGTAGATCCGGTTCATCCCTGTGCCATGCTCGTGGGACCTTACCTCCTGGGCTATATCGAAGTAAGGCGATGAATGTCCAGGATCCCGTCAGAGGCCTTCAGAAGCGCGAACGCCGGGTCGGGTATCGGTTGATCCGTGGAGAGGACCATGAGGGCCGTGTTGCCTGTGCGCGATGGCCCTACAGCCATAGACGAGATGGAGACGCCGACATCGCCGAGAGCCATCCCGACCACTCCGATCATCCCGGGGCGGTCGTCGTTCCTTACCACGAGCATGTGGGGTGCCGGGGGCACCTCGACGGTGTGGTCGTCCACCATCACGATCCGCGGCTCGCCGCGCGAACCCGACAGCGTTCCGGCGAGCGAATGGCCCTCGGAACGAAGCGTTATCAGGTTCACGAACTCCCTGGCCGTCGCGGTGGATGCCTCGCGCACCTCCAATCCCCGCTCGGCGGCTAGCTGGGGGGCGTTCACATAGGAGACCGGCTCCTCGGTTCCTGCCGCGAACACGCCCTTCAACACTGCCAGAGTGAGTATGGACGTGTTCGAGCCGGCGAGCCCACCCTGGTACTCGACCTCGAGGTGCTCCGGTAGGCCGTCGTTAAGGCACGCGAAGCATCGACCGAGCTGCTCTGCGAGAGCCAGGAACGGCCGGACGGTCTCCGAGACCTCGCTCGCCGCGACGTTGACGGCGAACGGCACGAACTCACCGGCCAGCGCCAGTCCAACCTGCTCTGCGATAGTGATGCCGGCCTTGTCCTGAGCCTCCACGGTCGAAGCACCGAGGTGCGGAGTGACCACCACGTTGTCGAACTCGAACAGTGGCGAGGCCGTGCAGGGCTCTTTGGCGAACACGTCGAGTGCCGCGCCCCCGACCTGGCCTGTCCGCAGCGCCTGGACCAGCGCATCCTCGTCTATCAGCCCGCCCCTGGCTACGTTTACCACTCGCAGGCCCGGTTTTGCCTTGGCCAGCAGCTCGGCACCTATGAGCCCTACGGTCTCCGGGGTCTTCGGAAGGTGGATCGTGATGAAGTCGGCCACCGCCACTAGGTCCTCGAGCGACATCAGCTCCACCCCCATCTTGCGGGCGCGCTCTGGCGCGACATAGGGGTCATACGCACACAGGTGCATCCCGAACGCCAGGGCTCGTTGGGCCACCAGGGCACCCACTCGCCCGAGGCCGATGACCCCGAGCGTCTTGCCGTGGATCTCGACGCCCTCCCACTTGGAGCGTTCCCACTTGCCCGCCATCATCGCGGCATGAGCCTGTGGAACGTTGCGCGCCTGCGCCAGGAGGAGCGCCATCGTGTGCTCGGCAGCCGACAGGATGTTCGACTGCGGAGCGTTCACAACCATGACGCCGCGCTTGGTCGCCTCCTCCACGTCGACGTTGTCGAGCCCGATGCCGGCCCTGCCGACCACCACGAGACCCTGCGCCGCCTGGAGCACCTCGGCTGTCACCTTGGTCGCGGAACGGATGACAAGCGCGTTTGCTCCACGCACGGCTTCGATCAGCTCGTCCGGCGACAGCCCCAGGCGGACGTCCACCTCGTGGCCAGCGTCCGCCATCACCTGGAGGCCACGATCGGCCAGCTTCTCCGTTACGAGCACCCGTGCCATTTGCCCTTTCGGTCCTTTCCGTATGTGTTCCCTATGTGTGCCTGGCGGATCTTGTGCCTGGCTGCTAGATGCCCGCCGTGACGGACTGGTCTTGACGGCGGATCACTCTGCCGTCGCAAACAGCTTGCCCAGACGCGCCACGCCCTCCGCCAGTTCGCTGTCAGCCAGCGCGTAGGACATGCGCAGGTAGCCAGGAGCCCCAAACGCCTCACCTGGGACAACGGCAACCTTTGAATGCTCTATGGCAACCTCGGCCAGCTCGATGGTGTCGTTCACGAGCCTCCCTGCGATACGCCTTCCCATGAGCGCCTTCACTGAGGGAAACGCGTAGAAGGCCCCTTCGGGCTCGGCGCAGACGACACCGTTGCACTCCTCGAGCATCCGGTGGATGACCCTGCGGCGCCGGTCGAACACCTCTCGCATTGCCACGACCGGGTCGAGGCCCCCCTCCAGAGCCGCTAGAGCGGCGCGCTGGGACACGTTGGCGACATTGGAGGTCAGATGAGACTGAAGATTGGCCACTGCGCCGGCCAGGTCGAGCGGGGCCGCCAGCCAGCCCACACGCCAGCCCGTCATCGCGTAGGTCTTGGCCACCCCATTGACCACCACACAGCGCTCCGCCGCCTCGGGGACCACGACTGGAAGCGAATATGCCCTCCGCCCGTCGTAGACGAGATGCTCGTAGATCTCGTCGGTCACAACCCACAGCTCGTGCTCGACTGCGAACCGGCCGATGGCCTCGACCTCCTCGCGCGATGCGACAGCCCCGGTGGGATTGGAGGGCGAGACGAACAACACGACCTTCGTCGCAGGTGTAAGCGCCGCCTCGAGGGCCTCAGGGGTGAGGTGGAAGCCGTTCGATTCATCGGTCGCCACGGGCACCGGCACCCCGCCGGCGAGCGCTATCGCCTCCGGATAGGTCGTCCAATAGGGAGACGGGACCAGGACCTCGTCGCCTGGGTCGAGTAGCGCAGCAAACGCCTCGTAGATAGCCTGCTTCGCTCCGTTGGTCACGACCACCTGTGATGGGGCGATCTCCAGGCCCGAGTCACGCAGCGTCTTGGCGGATATCGCCTCCCTCAGCTCCCCGAGTCCCGCCGTCGGGGTGTAATGATGGTTTGCCGGCTCGCCGCACGCACGCTCTGCAGCTTCGACGATGTACGCCGGGGTCGGGAAATCCGGCTCGCCGGCACCGAACCCGATGACGTCCTCACCTGCTTGGCGGAGTGCCTTGGCCTTGGCATCGACAGCGAGAGTGGCAGACGGCGCCACAGCTGCTATCCGGGCGGAGATGCGCCGCTTGGCTGGAGCTCTCTGGCTTGGAGCGGGACCTGTCGGGTCGGTCGATCTGGGGGCGGTTTCCTCTGGCGGGCTCATGGCTGCAATGCTTGCACACGTGACGAGCCACCCAGACACCACCAAGAGCAACGCTGGCACTTCCTCACGGAGCTCGGCCCCGCAGGCCGCTGCCACTCCCGAGATCAAGATCCCCCCGGGCATGAAACCCTCCGACGGGCGCTTCGGCAGCGGCCCGTCCAAGGTCCGTCCCGAGCAGGTCCAGGCACTCGTTTCGGCGGCCCCGGGATACCTAGGAACCTCTCACCGGCAGGCAACGGTGAAGTCGGTCGTCGGCCGCTTGCGCTCCGGGCTCGCCGATCTGTTCTCCCTCCCAGACGGCTACGAGGTCGTGCTCGGCAACGGGGGTGCCACGTGCTTCTGGGACGCCGCCACGTTCTGCCTCATCGAGCACCACAGCCAACACCTGTCCTTTGGCGAGTTCTCCTCGAAGTTCGCCGCCGCTGCCAAGGCAGCCCCACACGTGAGCGATCCCGAGGTGATCGTCTCACCAGCGGGGACCCACCCAGATCCGGTGGCGCGACCAGGCGTCGACCTCTACGCGCTCACCCAGAACGAAACGTCCACGGGGGTCTCCATGCCGATCACCCGACCAGCAGGAGCCGGCTCCCCTGACTCCGGCGGCGGGATCGTCGCCGTCGACGCCACCTCGGCGGCAGGCGGCCTGCGCGTGGAGGCCGGCGAGTTCGACGCCTACTACTTCGCACCGCAGAAATGCTTCGCCGCCGACGGCGGGCTCTGGGCCGCTCTCATGTCTCCTGCCGCGATGGAGCGTGTGACCCACCTGAAGGAAACCGGCAGGTACATACCGGCATTCCTGGACCTGTCCATAGCAATTGAGAACTCACTCAAGGACCAGACGTACAACACCCCTGCGCTTGCCACCATCTTCCTGTTCGCCGAGCAGGTCGACTGGATCCTCGCAGGCGGGGGGCTCGAGTGGGCCGCTAGCCGCTGCGACCGGTCGGCCGAGGTCCTCTACTCCTGGGCAGAGCAATCCGACTTCGCTGCTCCCTTCGTAGAGAATCCCTCCGAGCGTAGCCATGTCGTAGGCACGATCGACTTCGTCGACACCGTGGATGCATCCCAGGTAGCCAAGGTCCTCCGGGCCAACGGGATCGTGGATACCGAGCCCTACCGCAAGCTCGGGCGCAACCAGCTCCGAGTGGCGATGTTCCCGGCCATAGATCATGAGGACGTCGCGGCCCTGTGCGCGTGCATCAGCTACGTCGTAGGAACGCTGGCGGGATAGCCGGGAACCTCGGATCGCCGGTCGCGCATTGCGTCGCCCTGAGGCGCCGCGTCAGGAGGATCCGCATCCGGCGTTGGCGCACCCGACGCGTCCGCCCACCTTGGTGACCGGGACGGGGGTGAACCGGGACGGGCACGGCCCCACCGCCGGATGCGGGGGTGCCGGCGGGGGGCCTAGTGCCCGATTGTACTCTCGATCGCCGCAACCCTGGGGGCAGGACGGTGCGGCGATCGAGAGACCTCGCTTGCTGTGCACCTGTGTGCGGGCGCACAGCTCACCATGAGATGTGAATGAGCTGTTCCAACTGCTGGGTCGGCGGATCCGTTCTCCACACTATAGGGGTTACAACGCAATGTGGTTATCCGTACACTGTATGCGCGAAAAGCACCCTTAGTATTCAAGGCGCTTCCTCGGCTCCTGTCAAGGCGAGAGCACTGCCCCGGTCGCTGGCCGTTTCCTGCCTGACCGCTGACATCCTCCCAATGGCTGAAGCCAGGGGGCTGCGGGGCAGGGGGCTGCGGGGCCACGCTTGTCCGACCCGGAAAATGCTTGCTCAGCCCCCAGAGACGTCCTGGAGCCGTTGCTTGGCACCGACGAACGGCATCATGGCACGTAGCTCGGCACCGACCTTCTCGACCGGGTGCTCGGCGCCCTTACGACGCAGCTCGTTGAACACTGGTCGTCCCGCGCGGTTCTCTGCGATCCATTCGTCGGCAAACGCCCCCGAGCGGATGTCTTCGAGTATCTGGCGCATCGTGGCACGGACATGGTTGTCTATCACTCTGGGACCCCGGGTCAGATCCCCGTACTCCGCCGTGTCGGAGATGGAGAACCGCATTCCGCTTATCCCCTGCTCATACATGAGATCCACGATCAGCTTGAGCTCGTGGAGGCACTCGAAGTAGGCCGATTCGGGCTGGTATCCGGCCTCCACCAGGGTATCGAAGCCGGCCTGCGCCAGAGCCGTCAGCCCACCGCAGAGCACCGCCTGCTCGCCGAAGAGGTCCGTCTCGGTCTCCTCGGCGAAGGTCGTGTCAAGGACCCCGGCTCTCGTCGCTCCGATGCCATGGGCGTATGACAGCGCCAGGTCGTGGGCCTTCCCCGATGCGTCCTGCGAAACCGCCACGAGAGAGGGCACCCCGCCTCCCTCGACGTAGGTGCGCCGGACCAGGTGACCAGGACCCTTCGGAGCGACCATAGCGACGTCTATGCCAGGAGCAGGCACGATCTGGCCGAAACGAATGTTGAATCCGTGAGCGAACATGAGGGCATCCCCGTCGTTCAGGTGAGGAGCTATGTCCCGCTCGTAGACCGCTGCCTGCTCCGTATCGGGCAGCAGCAGCATCACCACGTCCGCCTCGGCTGCGGCATCGGGCACCTGCATGACCTTGAGACCGGCCTCCTCGGCCTTGGCACGTGAAGACGAGCCATCTCGTAGCGCCACCCGCACGTCTACGCCGGATTCGGCCAGGTTCAATGCATGAGCATGTCCCTGGGATCCGTAACCGACGATGGCGACCTTACGGCCACGGATCAGGCTCGCGTCGGCATCGGACTCGTAGTACAGCTTTGCCATCTCGTTCTCCTACTCGTTGGGCAGGCACCGGTACCGGCACACCGGCATCGACACGCTGGCAGTGACTCACATACGCTCGCAACCGCGCCCGCCAGGGGCGGCTGCACCGATCAGGGCCGGCCTATCCTACCGGGCCGAGACACCCACCCTGGGACCGCGCCGCTCGATGCGCGGCAGGGCCACACGCCCTGTGCGTTGCAGCTCGGTGATCCCGTAGGGACGCACGAGCTCCTCGAAGTCGTCCACCTTGCCCGGTGCGCCCGCGAGCATCACGGTCATGTGATCAGCGCCTACGTCTACGATCTGGCCACCGAAGATACCGACGAGCTGAATTACCTGACCCCTCTCTGCCGCCCCGACTCCTAGTGTCGCGAGAAGCAGCTCTCGCTCGGTCGACTCCTCTGGGGCAAGCTCGGTGATCGCCACCACATTGACCAGCTTGTCGAGCTGCTTCGTGATCTGCTCGAGAGGCACCGACTCCACATCGACGACTATCGTGATCCGGCTGAAGCGCTCGTCGTCAGTGGGCGCGACCGCAAGCGAGAAGATGTTGTAACCGCGCTGGGAGAACAGGCTTGCCACGCGGGCGAGCACGCCGGCCTTGTTTTCCACCAGCACCGACAAGATATGGTGCCGGTCGGCCAGCCGGTCAGTCCCCACTGCAACCGAGGCAACCGTCATCGTCCGCCCTCGCCCGCGCTCGGCCCGACAACGATGTCGTCGTTGGATGCCCCGGCAGGCACCATCGGGTACACCTTCTCAAAGGCGTCCGTCCTGAAGTCGATCACCACAGGCCTGTCGTCTATGGAGTTAGCCTTGTCAATTGCCGGGGCAACCTCTTCCGGCGACTCCACCCGCAAGCCGACGCAGCCCATCGCCTCAGCCCATTTCACGTAATCAGGCAGGTCGGGAGAGAGATACACTTCGGAGTAGCGCTCCTCGTAGAACATCTCCTGCCACTGGCGGACCATGCCCAGGTAGGCATTGTTCAAGATCGCCACCTTGACCGGGATCCTCTCGGCCGAGGCAGTGACCAGCTCTTGGGCGGTCATCTGGAAGCAGCCGTCACCATCGATGGCCCACACGGTCTTGTCCGGCCGGCCGACCTTGGCACCGAGGGCCGCGGGCACGGCGAACCCCATCGTTCCGAGCCCACCGGAGTTGACCCATGTGTAGGGATGGTCGAAGCGCCAGTACTGCGAGGCCCACATCTGGTGCTGGCCCACCCCTGACACGACAATGGTGTCCTCCGGCGACATGTCACGCAGGGTCTCCACCACGTACTGAGGCTTCAGGGCACCTGTAGCGTCCCTGTCGTAGGTGAGCGGAAAGCGCTCCTGGAAGTCCCTGATCTGGCGCATCCAGGGTTCCTGCGATGGTCTGGACGCAGCAGGGCTGCCTGGGCTGGCCATCGAGCCGACCGGGCCGATCCCGCTGCGCCCGAGTGCCGAGATCAGATCCTCTATGACGATCCTGCAGTCGCCGGCTATGGCCACATCGGCATGTCGGACCTTACCGAGCTCGGCAGGATCGATGTCGACATGTATCACCCTCGCCCCGGGAGCGAACGCGCTCAGCTTGCCCGTGACCCGGTCGTCGAACCGGCTGCCGAGCGCTATGAGCAGATCGGAGCGCTGCATGGCGGTGACGGCAGTGTAATTGCCATGCATCCCCGGCATCCCGAGGCACAGCGGATGCGAGTCCGGAAACGCGCCCCGGGCCATCAGGGTCGTGACCACCGGGATGCCTGTACGCTCGGCCAGCTCTCGGAGCGCTGCTGACGCATGCGCCTTCAGGATGCCCCCGCCTGCGTAGATCACCGGGCGCTCAGCTTCCAGTATCAGCTGAGCAGCCTTGCCGACCAGCTCCGGATCCCCGGCAGTCTGCGGGTGATATCCGGGAAGGTCGAGCTCTTCCAACGATGACGGCCAGTACCACTCCATCGATGCGTTCGACACGTCCTTCGGGACATCGACGAGGACAGGGCCCGGCCTGCCGGTCGTGGCGACATGGAAGGCTGCAGCAATCGTGCGTGGCAGCTCGGCCGGATCGGTCACAAGCCAGTTGTGCTTGGTTATACCCCTGGTAACCCCCGTTATGGCACACTCCTGGAAAGCATCGGTCCCGATGGACGTCGTGGCAACCTGTCCCGATATGACCACCAGGGGCACCGAGTCCATGGCCGCATTTGCAAGAGGCGTGACTATGTTGGTCGCTCCGGGCCCGCTGGTAACCATGGCAACTCCCGGCCTGCCCGTCACCTGTGCATATCCTTCTGCTGCGTGCCCGGCCCCCTGCTCGTGGCGGACGAGTATGTGCCTGATAGGAGAGTCGAGAATCGGGTCGTAGGCTGGAAGGATCGCACCTCCCGGCAGGCCGAATATGACCTCCACATCTTGCATTTCGAGGCTCTTTATGAGCGCCTGGGCTCCTGTCATCTTCATCGCTGTCTCCGGGGTTCGTAGTTGATGTTGGTCATGCTGGTGGTGTTGGTGATGCTGGTCGCTTCGGGCCATCGGGCCGGGAAGCGGTCTATCGCCCTGGGCCTCGCTCCCGCTCGCAGCCCCGGAGCCAGGCCCAGAAAACGAAACGACCTCCCCGAAGGGAGGCCGCGGGCACACGCTCGGCGAAGCCGAGGTGTGCCTAGGTTACGAGTACCAGAATGGGGCTTGGCGAAGTCACAACTTCAATTATGGCGCGTCTACGGGCCATATGCAATGCAGCTGTGAGCTTGCGTACCCGGCCGGCGCGATCGGCTGCAGTGAGCCTGATGCCTCCGGCATGCTGCCGGTATCCAGGCTCACCGGATCCGGTCGCAGTGGATCAGCCCTGCAGAGACCTGACCTCACGGCTCCGTCATGCAAAGCGGCCGCTTGGCACGACCACGGCGAGACCTGACCTCACGGCTCCGTCACGGCTCCGTCACGGCTCCGTCACGGCTCCGTCACGGCTCCGCGCTCGGCACCCGTCACCAGGCGGGCGTACTTGGCCAGCACACCACGGGTATAGCGCGGCTCGGGAAGCTTCCATTGCGCTTGCCGACGCTCCAGCTCCTCGGTGGCCACCATCATGTCGATCCGCCTAGCCGGCACGTCGAGAACGATCCTGTCGCCGTCGGAAACCAGGGCGATGGGCCCCCCGTCCACCGCTTCTGGGGCAACATGGCCTACACACAGCCCGTGGGTTCCCCCGGAGAACCGCCCGTCGGTCACGAGCGCACAGTCCGACCCACGGCCTGCACCCTTCATGGCCCCGGTCACGGCGAGCATCTCGCGCATGCCAGGCCCACCCTTCGGGCCTTCGTAGCGAATGACGAGCACCGTGCCCGGCTGGATCGAGCCCGCCAGGATCGCGTCCAGCGCACCCTGCTCGCCATCGAAGACCCGGGCGATCCCCTCGAAGCGATCGGCGTCGAGCCCGGCAACCTTCACGACAGAGCCCGCCGGCGCGAGAGAACCCGAGAGGATGGCAATACCCCCGTCGCTGTGGATGGGTGCTTCGAAACGATGCACGACGTCACCGTCAGGCGCCGGGGGGTCAAGGGATGCCAGGTTCTCGGCCATCGTGCGGCCCGTCACGGTGAGGCAATCGCCGTTCAGCACCCCTGCCTCGAGCAGCTCCGCCAGCACGACGGGGACTCCGCCGATCCGGTCGATGTCGCTCATGTGGTACTTGCCATGAGGCTTCGTGTCGGCGATGTGGGGGACACGGCGACCCACCCGGTCAAAATCGTCGAGCGACAGGTCCACCCGGGCCTCGTTCGCGATGGCTAGAAGGTGCAGGACGGCATTCGTCGAACCTCCGAGAGCCATCACCACGGCTATGGCGTTCTCGAAAGCTTCCTTCGTCATGATCTGGCGCGGGCGGATACCCGTCTCGAGCAGGTGGACCACAGCTCGGCCTGACGCCCATGCAAAGTCGTCACGCCTCCTGTCCACTGCTGGTGCGGAAGCCGAGCCGGGCAGGGACATCCCGAGCGCCTCGGCCACCGAAGCCATGGTATTGGCTGTGAACATCCCGGCACAGGACCCCTCGGTCGGACATGCGTTGTGCTCTATGAGAGACAGCTCCTCGTCCGTGAGCCCCCCGGCGGAATGGGATCCCACCGCCTCGAAGACGCTCACGATGTCGATTGCCTGGTCCCGGATCCGCCCGGGGAGGATGCTGCCGCCGTACAAGAAGACTGCCGGCAGGTCGAGTCTGGCTGCCGCCATGAGCATTCCGGGCAGCGACTTGTCGCAGCCCGCGAGCGTCACCAACGCATCGAAGCGCTCCGCGTGCATGACTGTCTCTATCGAGTCGGCTATGACCTCACGCGAGACAAGCGATGCCCGCATTCCCTCGTGACCCATAGAGATGCCGTCGGACACCGCGATCGTGACGAACTCGATGGGAAATCCACCAGCCGATGCAACCCCGACCTTTGCCCGCTTGGCCAGACGGTCGAGCGGGAGGTTGCACGGGGTCACCTCGTTCCACGAGGACGCTACGCCGACCTGGGGCTTGTCCCAGTCGTCATCGGTCATGCCGACTGCGCGCAGCATTGCCCGGGCTGGGGCCCTGGTAGGACCGTCGGTTACCTCGTAGCTACGGATCTTCGTGCCGTGCGGGCCGGCAGGTGGGCGCTGTGGTGTCCGCTTGGAGTCGTCAGGCATGGACTAGAGGTTATGCCCGTGGGCCGGACCTTCGCGACAGTCCTGTTCGGACCAGGCCCTGCGTTGACTCATCGGGCAACCGGCCAAGGCCGCTCATGCGCCAGCGCTCAAGCGCTTCAGCTCGGCCACGACCGCCTTGCCGCTGGCCTTTCCCCGCGTGGCCTTCATCACCTGCCCTATGAAGAACTGGGCAAGCTTCTCATCGCCCTGGCAATAGCGCTCCCACTCCGCCGGGCTACGTGTCACCACCTCACCAACCACAGCGACGAGGGAGTCCTCGGCCATGGCCTCGAATCCCTTGGCCGCGGCTATCTCCGCTGGATCCCCCCCCCGATCGAGCAATTCGGCCAACACTGCTTTGGCCTGGGTCGCCGAGAGGATGCCATCGTTCTCCATACGGAGCCACTTCACGTATGCACCGGGATCCAGATGCCTCGTGCCCTCGGCATCGGCAGCAGCCTCGTTGGCGGTCCGCGCCAGGGCAAGGGCCGGGCCTATCCCGGCTTCGATCGCTGCAGCCACGAGACCATCCAGGTCCAGTTCGACCACGGTCGCCACTTGATCCAGACCACTCGCGCTGACCTCCCCGGCTAACAGCGCGACCAGCCTTCGCCGGCGTTCGGCGGGCATCGGCCCCATACCAGCCACAGCTCTCTGCCGGAAGCTGCGGTCCGGGGCCAACGGCACGAGATCAGGCTCGGGAAAGTACCGGTAGTCGAATGCCTCTTCCTTCGAGCGCAGCGCCACGGTGACACCCTTGGCCTCGTCCCAGTGACGTGTCTGCTGGGCAACCGCCCCGCCTGATTCGACGACGGCTACCTGCCGACCTATCTCATGCTCGATGGCCCTACCGAGCGAGCGCAGGGAGTTCAGGTTCTTGACCTCACAACGTGTGCCCATCTCGTCGGAGCCATACCGGCGCACCGACACATTGGCATCGACGCGCATCGAGCCTTCCTCCATGCGACCATCGGACGCCCCTGATGCGACCAGGATCGCCCGCAGCTCAGCTGCGTAGAGCCGTGCCTGATCCGCCGAGCGGATGTCGGGCGCAGACACGATCTCGACGAGGGGAACCCCTGCCCGGTTGTAATCGACCAGGGCATGGGCGGCATCGTGGATGCGTCCTCCCCCACCGACATGGGTGGTCTTGCCGGTGTCCTCCTCGATATGGGCCCGCACTATGCCAACCCTGGTCGAATCGGGCAGCTCCAGCCAGCCATCGACATTGATCGGTTCGTCGTACTGGCTTATCTGGTAGTCCTTCGGCATGTCGGGATAGAAGTAGTTCTTGCGATGGAACACCGAGGGGCGTATCTCGCAGTTCAGCGCGGTTCCTATGCGCATCGCGAACTCCACAGCCCGTTCGTTCAGCACCGGCAGCGACCCAGGCAGGCCAAGGCATACGGGGCACACGTTGGTGTTGGGCTCGTCTCCGAATGCATTCCGGCAGCCGCAGAACAGCTTCGTCGCCGTCAGCAGCTCGCAGTGCACCTCCAGGCCGATCACTGCTTCCCAACCAGCCGGGCTCACCTCACACCACCTCCGGAGCCCTGGGGCGGCGGAGACGGAGCCGGCGTCGGCGGTGCAGCCGCTTCGAGCACCGAAGCGACCCGGAACATCTGCAGCTCACCCAAGGCAGGAGCCAGCACCTGCACACCTACCGGCAGGCCACCCGCCCCGGTGCCGAACGGCACGCTCATCGCGGCATGCCCGGCCAGGTTCGTCGGGATGGTGCACACGTCGGACAGGTACATGGACAACGGATCACCCGTCTTGGCGCCTATGGGGAAGGCCGTCGTCGGGGTAGTGGCACCGAGCAGGACGTCCACGCCCCGATAGGCCGCCGCGAAGGCATCGACTATCACCGTGCGCACCTTCATCGCCTGCCCGTAGTAAGCCTCGTAGTACCCGGCCGACAGCGCGTAGGTCCCGAGCATGATCCGGCGCTTGACCTCGGGACCGAAGCCCGCCGCCCTGGTGGCAGAGTTCATCGCAGCAACGTCGCTCGCCTCGACCCGCAGCCCGTAGCGCACCCCGTCGTAGCGCGACAGGTTCGACGAAGCCTCGGCTGGGGCTATCAGGTAGTAGGCGGGCAGCCCGTAGCGAACCTCGGGCACCGACAGCTCCTCGACGATCGCTCCGGCAGCCGCCAGCGCCTCAGCCGCCTCATGCACCCTGGCTGCCACATCGGCGTCCACCCCATCGACCAGCTCCGCGAGCACTCCGACTCGCATACCGGCCACTCCATCTGCGAGGCATGGCCCAACCTGCACCAGCGGGCGGTCGAGAGAGGTCGAGTCCAGCGGATCGTGGCCGGCTATCACGTCGAACAGCAAAGCCGCGTCTGCCACGTTTCGAGCGAAAGGGCCGATCTGATCGAGTGAGCTGGCAAAGGCCACCAACCCGAAGCGCGAGACGGTGCCGTAGGTTGGCTTGACTCCAACCACGCCGCAGAACGCCGCTGGTTGGCGGATCGAGCCCCCCGTGTCCGATCCGAGCGCCAACGGGGCGAGCCCCGCTGCCACAGCGGCCGCGGATCCGCCACTCGATCCACCTGGCACGCGCGAAAGGTCGTGAGGGTTGCGAGTCGGCCCGTAAACCGATGTCTCGGTCGAGGAACCCATGGCGAACTCGTCCATGTTCGTCTTGCCCACCAGGATCGCTCCGGCATCTACCAGGCGCTCCAGCACTGTCGCGCTGTATGGCGGAGACCAGCCTTCAAGGATTCGTGATCCACACGTGGTCGGAGCACCCCTGAGGCAGAGGTTGTCCTTCACAGCGACCGGGACGCCGGCGAGTGGACCCGGATCCTCCCCAGCTTCCACACGCCGGTCAACGGCTACAGCTGCTTCGCGTGCCGCGCCGTCCAGAACGTGTACGAAGGCGTTGAGCTCCCCGTCGAGCGCCGCTATGGCAGCCAGGTGGGCATCGATCACCTCGGTGGCCTTGATCGTCCCCGACCGCACGTCTGTGGCCAGCGACAGTGCCGTAGCGCTTACCCCGGAGAGGCTCACGGCGCCTCCCCCATGATCCGGGGAACCCGGAACCTCCCGTCTTCGACCGCGGGAGCCTGTGCCAGGACCTCTCCACGATCGAGCGACCCGCGCGGCTCGTCGGGCCTGAGCACGTTGCTCAGAGGGATGGGGTGAGCAGTCGGTGCCACACCCGACGTGTCGACGGCGGCCACCTGAGCGGCGTGGTCGAGCACTGCAGCGAGCTGGCCGGCATAGAGATCTAGCTCATCGGCCGTGAGATCTATGCGGGCGAGACGCGCCACGTACGCGGCGTCCTCTCTGGTCAACCGCGCTACTCCTCCACCGGTGGGACTCACGCCATCCCCCTGGCGGTCCGGCTGCCGGGTCCCTGGCGGTCCGACACCTGACCGTTCAGGCCGTCGGCGAAGGCCGCCACACGCTCCAGGATCTCCTGAGCGTCGTTGTCCAGGGTGGCTACGTGATAGCTGTGCTCCAGCCAGACTCTCTCCACGTCCCCGGTCACGGCGGCTGCCAGCCGATCACCCGACGACGACGGGACGACATGGTCCTCGCGGCTCGTCATGAGCAGCACCGGGCAGGTAATCCTCGCGAGACCCGCAGCCACGGCGTCCACCCCCTCGAACAGCGACAGTGCCGCCTCGATCGGTGCACCGTCGTAGGAGAGCTCGGTGACCCCCGGCTTGGCGATGTCGGATCCGACCCCAGGCGCTATAACCGTTCCAGCCGCTAAAGCGCCCTCGAGGATGGCGCGAAAGCTCTCTGCGGGAGGGTCGACCAGTGGATTCACCACCGCGATACCCGCGATCTCCCCATGCCGCTCGGCAAGCCAGCAGGCGAGAGTGCCGCCCATCGACAGGCCTGCCACGACCACGTTGCCGTGCCGGCTTGCCAGCTCCTCCAGGGCATCCTCTGCCGCTGCCGACCAATCGGCCCAGCGCTTGGGTACCAGATCGTCGATCGACGTCCCATGTCCCGGCAGCAGGGGCAGCTCCACCGCGAAACCCGCTGCCGCCAGCCCCTCGGCTAGAAAACGCATCGACTGAGGATTGCCGGTGAACCCGTGCAGGACGAGAACCGCACCTCGCCCACCCTCGTGGCTGAACGGTTCTGCTCCCGGGAGTACTGGCGCTGGCACGTGAGGGATGGTACTCCTCCCACGCCATCACGGGCACCAGGGCACTGCCGCCACGGTAATGCCGACGCTCCTGACTGATGCACCAGTCAGTGTGTGACGGCTGCAGCGGGGCCAGTTAGTATGTCGCCGGACATAGTCCACCGGACCGCCCATGGGGGAACGGTCGACAGGACAACCAAGGAGCTGCACACCTATGGCCACATATCCGTTCCTGAGCGATGAGTGGGTTGCCGAAGCTCGCAAGATCCGCGAGGAGTACGAGGGCAAGAGCGCCGCTGTCGTGCCTCACAAGGTTCAGATGAACTTGGTGATCACAGAGGTTCCCTTCGGGGAGGGCGCCATAGACGCTCACATGGACACCACCGACGGTTCGCTGAAGCTCGACTTGGGCCACCTCGAGGCGTCCGACGTGAAGGTCACCCTGGAGTACACGACCGCCAAGTCGATCCTGATCGAGGGCAACCCCCAAGCCGGTATGCAGGCATTCATGTCCGGCAAGATCAAGGTCGAAGGTGACATGTCGAAGCTGATGGCCCTCCAGTCGGTATCACCCGACGCTTCAGGACAGGAGCTCGCCACCAAGCTGAAGGAGATCACCGCCTGAGCCAACGGCACACGGGGATCGGCCGGCACTGACGGTTGCCAGGCCGGCAGATAACCGGGAGAACTGGTAACGGTCGACGCACGGTGCTACTGGGTGTAGATGTCGACAGTGCTGTGCTCTGGGATCCACTGGCCCATCGCTGGATATGTGTGGAAAACCATTCCACCGGCAGGGCCATAGACGCTGCCCGGATTGAGCCCCGCTGCCTCGATCGCTCTGACAGCAGCACCGACACCGTCACCGGTGATGTCGGGAACTCTTACCATGGGTGGCCCCTTCGACACCGTCACGGTTACCGTGCCACCCTCGGTCATCGATCCCTGGGGGGTCCACGAGATCACCTGCCCGGCGGGAACCGTGGCAGAGTACGCGTCCACGCACAGGGCCCTCAGGTGGGTGGCCAGCAGGGCGTTGGTTGCCCCGGTGCAGGTCATGCCGCCGAGGCTCGGGATCTGCTCAGGCGGTGGCCCCTTCGACACCGTCACGGTTACCGTGCCACCCTCGGTCATCGATCC
>JAJZJN010000144.1 GCA_021851165.1 Actinomycetes bacterium | reverse complement strand
ATGGAGGTTCCGGGACCGGAGCGCCTGGCTCGGGCCCCGGCGGGAGCGGTGGAGCGGTGGGGTCCGGTGGCGGGGGCGGTCCGGGCGAGTCGGCCCAGCCGGGGGTACCGAGCCCGCAGGTCCTGTTGGAGACATTGGCCGGCCTCATACCGTCTGCCGTCAAGGTCACTCCGAAGACCCTGGCAGCGGTTTCAGCGGCTGTGTCGGCTCTACCGGCTTCCATGAGATCGGCGCTGGCCGGCGACGTCACGGTGTTGCCGCAGGTGCTCTCAGCACTGCCTCCCAGAGGTATACAGGCACTCCGAGCAGCGCTGGAGGCGCTGCCCACGATGCTCGAAGCGCTGCCCAGCGCCGACCGCCACGGGGCTCCCCAGATAGCCGCGGCGCTGACGAGCCTGGCCGGCCTTCCTGCGGGACTGCTCTCTGTCCTGCCGCAGTGCCTGAGCTCACTGCCGGGTCTGCTCCCAGGCTTTGCTTCCGAGCTCGGGTCTCTGGGTCCGACGATTGTGGCGAGCCTACCCACGGTTATCCAAGCTTTGCCCCCGAACCTCGCGGCCGCCCCGCGGATCATGGCGGAGATGGCAGATGGGTCCAGCGTGACGATCCCGAGCGCCGACATGCCGTTGTTCATCGGGGTGGCCGGAACGCTGTTCGGGCCGCAGCTCTTGGCCTGCCTGCCATCCCAGGTCGCCGGCATATTCCCATGATGGGGAGGATGCTGATGGGGAGGATGCCCTGATGGAAAGGGAAAACTCGGCGCTGCCCATGGGCGAACCACGACGGACCGGAGCCGCCAGCGGGATCGGGAGGCTCTTTCCCGGCAACATGCGCTCAGGTAGTCCGCTCGGCGCTCACCCGTATGTGGCCAAAGCCCTTGCTGCTGCGGCAGCGAGCTATGTGGCCTGGCTCGCGGCGAGCGCGATCCTGCCCTCGGGGCTTCCTGTCGGCGTCGTGCTGCTCGGCGTCGTGCTCGGCTCGCTGTCGGCCCTGACGGCTATGGGGCTGGTGCTGCTCTACCGTGCAACGAGAATTATCAATTTCGCCCAGGCGGAAATAGGCGGGTTGGCTGCCGCGGTGGCGGTGGTCATGGTGACAGGCTCGCGCCTGCCGTACGTGTTGGCCGTGCCCGTCGGGCTTGCTGTGGCGGTGGGCACCGGGTGGCTGATCGAGGCCACCGTGGTGCGCCGATTCTTCACGGCTCCGCGTCTGATCCTGACCATAGCGACTATAGGCGTCGCCCAGGTTCTAGGGGCAGGCGAGCTGGGGCTGCCGAAGCTGTTCTCGCATCTCTCTCCGCTCAGCACGTTCACCACGCCGTTCCGGCTTACGTTCACCGAGGGGCCCATTGTGTTCAACGGCAACGACGTGGTAGCGCTCGGGGTGGTGCCGCTCGTGCTGGTCGGGCTGTGGTGGTTCTTCGGCCGCACCGATACCGGGATAGCGATCCGGGCCATGGCCGACTCCAACGAGAGGGCCATTCTGCTCGGCATACCCATCCGGCGGCTCTCGAGGGTGACATGGATGGTCGCGGCAGGGCTCTCCGGGCTTGCGGCGTTGCTCAGCGCACCTGTGACTGGGCCCGATCTCGGGGTTGTGGCAGGTCCGGTGGCGCTTCTCGTCCCGCTTGCGGCAGCGGTGGTGGGCCGCATGGACCGGCTCACCACGACGTTCTTCGCCGCGATTGGCATCGGAGTGTTCGAGCAGGCTGTCTTCTGGTCGTACCCTCTGTCGACGACCGTCGACGTCGCGCTTTTCGCATTGGTCCTCGGCGCCCTGCTGCTACAGAGGCGCCGCCGCTCCAGGACCGACGATTCCGGTCTCGGTGGCTACGTGGCGTTGCGCGAGGTGAGGCCGATACCTCAGGTCTTGAGGGCGCTACCCGAAGTTCGCATGGTGAGATGGGCCGGCATCGCTGCGATAGTCGGGATCGCAGTCCTGGTGCCCATGGTGATGGCTGGATCGCAGGTGATCCTGCTCACTTATGTGGTGATCTACGGGATCCTGGCCATATCCCTGGTGGTGCTCGCCGGGTGGGCGGGTCAGGTAAGCCTGGGGCAGTTCGCCTTCGCCGGGATGGGTGCGGCAACTGTGGGCGTCTTGCTCGTATCGGCGCATATGGACTTCTTCGTGGCTTTGCTCGCGGCTGCGGTGGTGGGGGGCATGGCTGCTGCCGTAGTCGGGATCCCGGCGTTGAAGATGCCAGGGCTCTTCCTGGCAGTCACCACCATGGCCTTCGCCGTTCCGGTATCGAGCTATCTACTGAACTCGGCATACTTCCCCGCCCTCACTCCAGCTGTGATCCCGAGACCACTGCTGTTCGGGAGGATAGACCTCTCGTCTAACGGGGCCTTCTACGAGCTGTGCCTGGCAATGCTCGTCGTGTGCTACCTGCTGGCACGCAATTTCAGGCGGATGAGACCAGGCAGGGCTGTGGTTGCTGTTCGTGACAACGAGCGGGGGGCTGCGGCATATGGCATCCATCCCCGTCGTGCCAAGTTGGTTGCCTTCGCGTTCAGCGGAGCGTTGGCGGGCGTTGCTGGAGGGCTCTATGGGGTCGCGCTCCGGGGGATCGGCGTCTCGGGATTCGATCCCGAGAAGAGCGTGGTGGTGTTCACGATGGTGGTGGTGGGCGGGCTTGGTTCGCTGCCGGGAGCCCTTCTTGGCGCACTCTATGTGGAAGGTGCCCAGTACTTCCTGAGCGGAGCTGCACAACTCCTGGCCACTGGCGCCGGCCTGCTAGGGCTGCTGATGGTGGTTCCAGGCGGGCTAGGCGAGGTGGTCTACTCCTTGCGCGATCGGTTGCTCAGGATGGTCGCAGATGCCCGTGGGCTTTCTGTGCCCGCTTTGAGCCGTAGCGCAGAACGTCAGGACACAGGTGACATGCAGGTGTTGCCGGGGGCTGTTCTCGCAGGGCCAGGTGTGCTGCCTGGGCTGGAGGGCGATGGGCTGCTTGGCTCGGACCCGAGGCATCCGGTCACGGGCTGGAGTGGCGGCGGTGAGCATGCGGGAGCGAGGGTGATGTCGTGTGAAGGGATCGGGGCCGCCTATGGCCAGGTGCAGGTCCTCTTTGGGGTCGACCTGGCTGTCGGCAAGGGTGAGGTCTTAGCTCTGCTCGGCACCAACGGCGCAGGCAAGTCCACAGCGCTGCGCGTGATGGCGGGACTGATGAGCGCCAATGCGGGCCGGGTTGTCTTCGAGGGACGCGACCTCACTTCTGTGGATCCGGCGAGCCGGGTAAGGGCGGGGATTGTCATGGTACCGGGGGGGCGGGGCGTCTTTCCGAGCCTCACGGTGGCCGAGAACCTCCGTCTCGGCGCCTGGCTGGTCCGGCGTGATCGGGAACTCGCGGCATCCTCCATCCGTCAGGTGCTCGAGATCTTCCCGTCCCTCGAGAAGCGCCTCGGTATGGCTGCTGGGTCGCTCTCAGGTGGAGAGCAGCAGATGCTTACGCTCGGCCAGGCCCTGCTGTGCCGGCCGAGGCTCCTGCTCATCGACGAGCTCTCGCTCGGGCTTGCTCCCTCGGTGGTGGCCGAGCTCCTTGGCGTGGTCAAGGAGCTCGCAGCCAAGGGAACGACCGTGATCGTTGTGGAGCAGTCCTTGAACATAGCTGCTGAACTGGCCCCGAGAGCGGTGTTCATGGAGCGCGGACAGGTGCGCTTCAGCGGTCCGACCGCCGAGCTTGCGTCGCGTCCCGACCTGGCACGAGCGGTTTTCCTCCGTTCCGATGATCAGAGCGAGGAAGCGCGATCCGCATGCCGTGCACGGTCGGCTGGAGCAGGCATACCTGGCCGGAACCGGGGAGGGATCCTCTCGGTTGAAGGAGTGTCGATAGCATTCGGTGGGGTCGCAGCGCTCCAAGCCGTCGACTTTGGTGCCAGCGACGGTGAGATCGTCGGCGTCATCGGGGCCAACGGCGCGGGCAAGACCTCGTTCTTCGACGTGGTATCCGGTTTTCTCATGCCTGACACCGGGCGCATCATCCTCGACGGCATCGATGTGACGGGCCTGCAGGCGGCAAGGCGAGCAGAGAAGGGCCTAGGGAGGATATTCCAAGATGCTCGGCTATTTCCATCGCTTACGGTCGGTGAGGCGCTCCGGGTCACCCTGGATCGGCATCTTGGTGTGCGAGAAGCCGCAGCCTGCATCTTCGGTGTTGGTGCAGCGCTCGACTCCGAGGAGGCCGCGGCAGCCCGTGTGGCAGAACTGATCGACACGATGGGGCTCGGCGCTTACCGTGACGCCTTCGTCTCCGAGTTGTCCACCGGCACGCGCCGCATCGTCGAGCTGGCGGGAGCTCTGGCGCTCGATCCGAGTGTGTTGCTGCTCGACGAGCCATCGTCCGGCGTTGCCCAGCGTGAGACCGAAGCACTGGGCCGGATGCTCGTGGACCTTCGAGATCGAACTGGCTGCACCCTGGTTGTGATCGAGCACGACATGCCGATGATCACGTCCATCGCCGACAGGGTGGTGTGTTTCCATCTCGGCCAGGTGATCGCCGAAGGTAGTCCTGATGCCGTGCTGGCTGACCCGGCTGTGGTGGCGGCATACCTCGGAACCGACGAGGTGGCGATCGCCCGATCAGGCTGATGGTTGCGTCGGTCGGCTAGGCGAAGTTCAGGGCCTGACGTATGCCCACCCCTCGTGCTGACGCCGCACGAGGTGGGATATGCCGGCTGGGACTACTCTCACGCCCGGCAGAACGTCTGCGGGCGTGAGGCCCCTCGCGCTGAGGCTGTTGGCGCAGCCCAAAACGATCACCCCGCGGGCGAGAAGAGCCGCCACATCGGCCGTTACCGTGCTTCCGGAGGTGACGGCTGATATCCCCGGGCCGTTTGCCACCATCTCGACCACTAGCCGATCTCGGTTTTCACCTCGGTCGTCGAGCAGGTTGGATATGTTCCCGACCGCCAAGCGCTGGCGATCCGGTATGTCGTCATCGACGTGGACCACCACTCTCCACGGCTCGCTTGGGAAAGTGCTCATGAAGCCAGTTGTCCACTGGCCGTGCTCACTGCCCGGAGGCTTGCCCGCCGACGTAAGCGCCCGGTTGGCAGGTTCGCTGTTAGGAGGCCTGCCTGTCCGGCTACCTCGCCAACCTGTTCCCACTGCCTGCATAGCAGTTGGATAGAGCCTTCACAATCTCCTAACACTGGCATCACATTCTCCTAATCGGCTACCTATAGCGTCAATGGCAGCGGTGAGTGCCGCGAGATCCGAAGGAGTTTCTACCATGAGCAGAGCGTCGTCGACACTGAAGGCTGTTGGCCATCACAAAGGGCTTCTGGCCGCTGCGGTGGCAGTAACGGCTGCTACCGGCGTAGGTGGGGGCGCGTACGCGCTCACGGCGAGCACTACGGCTACGCCCTCATCCCAGGCATCGTCGGTCTCTGGCATCGCCCCAGGGCATCATGCCCATCGCAAGCATGCAGCCATGCCACGTGGCCTCGCCAGGCTCGGCAGGCTTGCCGAGCACGCGATCCATGTGTCGGCTGTCGTGCCGGCAAAGGGATCCTTTGTCACCTACACCCTCGACAGGGGAATAGTGACGTCGGTTTCGTCCAGCGCGATCTCCTTGAAGGAGACCGATGGGCAGACCATCCAGGATTCTGTTTCCTCGACCACGCGCGTGCTTCCGGGCGGTGTAGGGGGCATCTCTGGTGTGCATGACGGCGTCCATGCAGTGGTGGCGGCTAAGGGTGGCGACGCAATGCTCGTGTGGCTGCCAGCCGCCCGCCCCCGCGTTGTGCGTGGCACGGTCAGCTCGGTCTCGTCGAGCTCGTTGGTACTCACGACAGCGAAAGGAAAGACCGTTGACCTGACCGTAGGCCCGAAGACGCGTGTCGTCCCCGCGAGCGCCGGTGGGATTTCCGGTGTCCATGACGGGGCACATGTAGCAGTTCACGATACGGCAGGCAATGCAGGAGTGGTCAGGATCCTGGGGCTGAAGCAGGGTGCATCGGGCACGCCGGCAGCCACGCCGGCAGCGTGAAGCTCCTCTGACTCTGCCGCCAGGGGTTCGGAGGGCCTCTGGCGGTAGAGTCGCACATGACCGTCACACCCCCATGGTTCACTTGGAGTCGTGGACCT
>JAJZJN010000143.1 GCA_021851165.1 Actinomycetes bacterium | reverse complement strand
CTGCCAGCGGGTCGAGGCTCATCCAACGGAATGGAGAGTAGATCGTACTGCCCGCTCGATCCGGTGGGCCAGGGCTGGGTCGGTTGCCTTGCCACCGCTCGCGCTGTCCCGGACGTAGAAGGCATCGACGACCTCGTGTCCTATGGTAGCGACGCGAGCTGCAACGATGTCCACGTCGCAGTCGAACAGAGCCCTTGTAACATGGTGCAGGAGGCCAACGGCGTCCTCGGCGCGAACCTCTACGACCGTAGATAGAGCGGAAGCCGCGTTGTCGACTGTGATCTCTGCGTCCACGGGACGGGGGCTCGATGTCCTGCGTCTGGATCCGTACACCTTCCTGCGCTCGGCGAGCAGCTCGTCGAGTGCAAGCGTCCCCGCTAGGGCGTCGTGTATGTCCGAGGCCACGGTCGGCCAGTCCGGCCACCTCCCACGTGCAGGCTCCACCACGAACACCTCCACAGCGAGGTCTTCGTAGCTCGACACATCGGCTGAACGCACGTTCAAACCCTTGAGAGCCAGGACTCCCGTCACTGCCGTGAGGAGACCTGGCCTGTCGAAGGCTACGACCGTGACGGTGGATCCATCCGCCAGGAGAGCAGGACGGCCTGTCCGGCGCACGTTGGCCAGGAGCTCCTGGTGGGCGGGATCGGTAAGGCGCCCAGGCAGGGTTGCCGGGGACACTCCGGTGTCTCGCTCAGCAGTGTCGCCGAGCTTGGCCGCTGCTTTGCCGACCAGCGACGACACGAGCCCGGCCTTCCATGGTCCCCAGGCTGCGGGACCGGTGGCCAGGCTGTCGGCTTCTGTCAGCGCGGCAAGAAGCTCGAGGCCATCGCGGGTCTCCACGGCCGTGACCAGCCTCTGGACCGTGGCCGGGTCGTCGATGTCGCGGCGTGTCGCGAGATCGGCCAGCAGGAGGTGGTCTCGGACCAGACGTGCGAGGGCCTCGATGTCGGGTGGCGGAAATCCCATCCGGGTGGCGATCCGGCGCACCACGTCGATGCCGACTTCTGTGTGATCGCCTGGGAATCCCTTGCCTATGTCATGGAGGACAGATGCCACGAGCAGTAGATCTGGCCTGGCTACCCTGTGGGTGAGCATGGCCGCGCCTGCGGCAGTCTCCAGCAGATGGCGATCCACGGTGAAGCGGTGGTAGGCGTTTCGCTGGGGCCGATTGCGAACTGCCTGCCACTCGGGCAAGATGCGGACGAGGAGGCCCCATTGGTCGATGGCCTCGAGGGCGTCGATGGCCGGGGGTCCGGCTGCGAGCGCCCGTACGAGGGCCACACGTAGGTCGGCCGGCCAGGGATCGGATGGCTCGCTTACGATGGAAGCCAGCCGTGACAGGGAATCGCGTGCTATTGGCAGCGAGCGTTCTGCGGCGACGGCCACGAGGCGGAGCATGAGCACGCCTGGATCCATCCTGGCATCGGTGCGTGTAGCCGGCGCAGGCAGTGGGGCTGAACCAGCCGTATTGCCAGCCATGGAGCCCGCCGTGTCGGCGATAGTCACCTCCCCCGTCCCGGGTGCTCCTGAGGGATTGACAATAGAGATGCCTGGTTCGACTAGCTCGCTCGGCGGAGGGCCGCCGGAGCGGCCCTTCCTACGCCTCGATCGATTGGTTCGGGGCGCGTACATCTCCCACCGCCGCCAGGTGTCGTCGGTGAGCCATGCGATGGATCGGCCGGCTTCGGCGATGGCGGCCATCAGCTTGTCAGCATCGCCGTAGCCAAGCGAGGTGGCAACCTGGTCCTGTTCCTGTAGCAACAGGCGGTCCAGCCCGCGTCCGGCCGAACGGTGGAGCTCGACGCGTGCGGAGAGGAGGACGGAAGCAGCTTCATCGAGCTGTCCTAGGTCGACGGTACCGGCAAGGGCAGGCAAGGCAAGGTTGAGCGCTTGGAAGGCATGCAGATCGCGCAGGCCCCCATGTGCCTCCTTCAAGTCCGGTTCGAGGAGGAAAGCGACATCCCCATGAGCCTGGCGGCGTGCGCTCACCTGTTGGGCCAACGCGGGAACGCACTCAGCGGTGCGCGTGCGCCACAGCTGGGCAGTCTGTTCCAGCAATGGAACGGAGATGCCGGGATCGCCGGCCACGAGCCGGCCTTCGAGCAGGCCGAGCTGGGCGCGCAGATCGGCACGGGCCACCTCGATGACCTCTCCGGGGCGACGTACGGAGTGATCCAGGTGTATTCCCTCGTCCCACACCGGGTACCAGATGGCATCGGCAATCCTGTCCACGTCGCGGCGTGAATCATGAACGAGAACCACGTCGAGGTCGCTGTAGGGGCACAGCTCGGCGCGCCCGTAGCCACCGACCGCGAGCAAGGCCAGACCTGCGACGTCACCATCCGTTGCGCGGCCGAGAAGATTCCCGAGCCAGTGGTCCGCGGCATCTGAATAGGCTCTACAGAAGGCCTCCCCTTGAAGCTCCTGCTGCTCAAGGAGAGCTTGGCGCAAGGTGCGCAGGGACATGACCGACGGTAGCACTGGTCGAAGCGCTTACGTGGCGAGCATGCCTCGCCACGTGCACGAGGAGGTTATGGCAGGTGCGAAGACGTTCTTGGTGGGGATGGGGCTACGAGGGAGAGGGTCTCTCGGAAGGCGAGATGGAGGCGTTGGCTGCCCTTGCCGGCTCCCAGTTCGGCGTAACCGGCTCGCGCCTGGTCGCGCCCGCACTGGGTGATGTGGACCTTCCGGCTCCTCGTATAGAGGCGCCGGGTGCGCTTGGCGGCATCCTCTCCTCCGAAGTCTACGAGCGGGCGTCGCACGCTTACGGGAAGTCATATAGGGATGTGGTCAGAGCTCTTCACGGGCAGATCGATCACCCCCCCGACCTGGTGGCGCGGCCTAGGACCGAGATGGAGGTCGTCTCACTGCTCGACTGGTGCGGGGAGGCGGGCATTGCTGCGATCCCCTACGGTGGGGGCTCCAGTGTGGTTGGTGGCGTGGAGCCCGATGTGGGAGAGGGCTATGCCGGGACGGTGAGCATCGACCTGGGGAAGCTCAACGAGGTCCGTGAGGTAGACGAGGTCTCGCTGGCCGCCCGCATCCAAGCCGGCGTGCTCGGGCCGGATCTGGAGCGCCAGCTGCGGCCATACGGGCTCACTCTGAGGCATTTTCCCCAGAGCTTCGAGTGCTCGACTCTGGGTGGATGGATAGCGACTCGTGCAGCAGGCCATTTCGCCACTGGTCCTACACATATCGATGATCTGGTCGAGTCGCTCCGCGTTGTGACCCCGGCCGGTGTGGTCGAGACCAGGAGGCTGCCCGCATCGGGAGCAGGGCCTTCCCCCGACCGGATGTTCGTGGGCTCCGAGGGTGCCCTGGGCATCATCACCGAGGCGTGGGTGCGGGTCCGGCCCCGGCCGCGCTGGCGGTTTTCGGCCTCAGCGCGGTTCGAGTCCTTTCTAGCGGGCGCGGCATGTGTGCGAGCTCTTGCCCAGTCAGGTCTCATGCCGTCGAACTGCCGGCTGGTGGATCCCGTGGAAGCCATGATCAATGGCGCTGGTAGCGGATCGTCCGCCCTGCTTCTCATAGGGTTCGAGTCGGCGGACCATCCCGTGGGGCCATGGGCTGCCCTGGCGGAGCAGTGCGTTAGGGACCACGGTGGGGTGCCCGAGGCGTCGCCCTGGAATGCCGGTGAGCCAGGCACCGGTACCGGCGGCGGCTGGCTGGCAGCTGGGGCAGGGAGCGCGGTTGGCGGGAGGACGGAGAGGAGCGCGGTTGGCGGGGAGACCGAGACAGGCCGGCCGGCTGCGAAGGGCAGCGGGGCTGGAGGGGCTTGGCGCAGCTCGTTCATGCGGGCTCCGTACATGCGTGACGCCCTGGTGACCATGGGGGTCATGTGCGAGACGTTCGAGACTGCCGTCACGTGGGATCGTTTCGAGAGCCTGCACGAAGCGGTGGGCGAGGCAGTGGGCAGGGCTCTGTCGAGAGGTCCCGCGGCTGATGCGGGTAGAGGTGCCGGTAGACCTGGCGCGAGTGGCGCGAGTGGCGCGATGGTGACTTGCCGGGTGACCCATGCCTATCCAGATGGGTTGGCTCCGTACTATACGGTTCTGGCGCCCGCGGTCGTCGGGGGAGAGCTAGCCCAGTGGGACGAGGTGAAAGCTGCTGCGTCGGAAGCTGTCCTCGCGGCGGGTGGGACCATAACTCATCACCATGCGGTTGGTCGGGATCATCGCCCCTGGTACGACCGGCAGCGCCCAGAGCTTTTCGGGCAGGTGCTCAGAGCCGTGAAGGAGACCCTTGATCCTGCGGGTATATGCAACCCGGGCGTGCTGATCGGCGGCTCCGAGGAGGGCTATACCCATTCGAGCGGCCAAGGGCATAGCCTGGCTGTGTGGCCTGGGACCAGGCCGTTGTCCTGAAGCGTTGGAGGTTCCATGACCCAGATCGAGAAGCGCCAGAAGAGCGCAGGGATCAGGCTGCTCGACGTAGGCTTGGTCGCTGGTGCTGCCGTGGTCGGGGTGGTAGTGCTGTTTGCAGCGCTTCACTTCGTCGAGGGGCTTATCTGGTTCGGCGTGAAGATAGTCGTGCTTCTCGCTGTCATCGGCGGGGTTGTCCACCTGCTCCGCCGGAGTCGCCGCTGATCGAGCGGCACAGGAGCAAAGGAGCAACCTGTGAAAGTGGATGCTCATCGACCCGTGCTAGCGAGCTAGCTGCTCGTAGAGCTCGATGTGCTCCGCCACCATGCGCTCGGTGGAGAAGTATCCCTCGACGGCCCGCCGGCATTCGGCGCGATCGATGTCTCCTATGTGGGCGAGAGCTTCGACCATGGCGGACTCGTCTGCACACAGGAACCCGGTTCTACCGTCGTCGACGACTTCGGGTGCAGCGCCTTCGGGGAACGAGAGCACCGGCGTTCCACACGCCATGGCTTCGAGCATCACCATCCCGAAGGGCTCTTCCCAGCGGATCGGGAACAGCAGGGCCCGTGCTCCGGCGAGCAGCTCCAGCTTCCTGGCATGGGCTACCTCGCCAAGATAGATCGCATCGGGTCCCAGCAACGGCTTGACCTGCTCGTCGAAGTACTGGTGCTCCCACGCCTCTCGCATCTTGGCGGCCAGGAGGATGCGGTAACCGGCCTTGCGGGCGACGGCTATTGCTCGGTGAGCTCCCTTGTCGGGGGCCATTCGGCCCAGGAACAGCAGGTACTCGCCCTCGCTGTCGCCGCTGCCGTCTCCAACGGCAAAGCGCGAAGCATCGAGGCCGTGATGGATGACCCGGGCAATGGGTACATCTGGGGCAGACCGCCTCTGTGAGTGAGAGATGGCGATGATGGGCACGCGAGGCGACAATGCCCGGTACAGATCGGTCAGCTCGTCGTTGAAGGGGCCGTGAATGGTGGTGACCACCGGCAGATCTGGATAATTGGCGGAGTGGAAGGGGCCCATGACGGTATGGTCGTGGACGACCTGGTGATCGTGGACCTCCTCGTAGGCATGAAGCACGTGGCGCAACTCGGGAACTGCCATCCCGATCCTCATACCCTCGGCATGATCGAGGACGAAGCGGCGTGGAACAGGACATGTCGAGTCGCCGGTGGTGAAGAGCGTAACGTCATGGCCAGCCGCGACCAATCCTCGTGCGAGCTCGTCTATGACAAGCTCGATACCGCCGTAGAGGGGTGGCGGGACCGGGGTCCAAGGTGGCGCGATCAGTGCAATACGCATGCTGAGATTCAACCACGTTGCTACGGTGATCCACGAGCGTGAGACCTGAGCTGGTGCCCTGGGGCTCAGCGGGTAGGATCTGGCGGCATCCAGGCGGCGTGGCCGAGTGGTTTAGGCAGGGGCCTGCAAAGCCCCGTACACCGGTTCGATTCCGGTCGCCGCCTCGCTGGGGTAGTCAACTGCTTACTAGAGGTTGACGGCTGCTGTGCGATCCCGACACAGAAGCGGCAGCACGGGCGCGAGCAGAGGCTCGTGATCCGGCGAAGTTGGTTCGTGTCACGCAGGCAGCATCTGTGGGTAGACGAGCAGTAACGGTGGTAACTTGCTCGTAACGGGCCGTTGGCGCAGTTGGTAGCGCACTTGCATGACGCGCAAGGGGTCGGGGGTTCGAGTCCCTCACGGCCCACCGATCGGGACGGTGC
>JAJZJN010000142.1 GCA_021851165.1 Actinomycetes bacterium | reverse complement strand
CCCTATCCCTCCCGCCGCCCCATCGGCCACCCCCAGCCGCTCCGACACCGCCACCAAGCCCCCGTCACCACCCTCGTGTCCAAGCCCGTCATTGATCGCCTTGAAGCGATCCAGGTCAAGCACCACCACGGCCACCGACCCAGGAACGCCCTTGCCCTGGGCCAGGCAATACGACAACCGGTAGGTGAACATCGTCCGATTCGGAAGGCCGGTCAGCGAATCGTGCAGGTACGCATGCGCGAGTGCTTCCTCGCTAGCCTTCTCGCCACTCAGGTCGTGCACGAACCCACCTATGCGAACGCCCTCTGGAGTGTCCAGCACGAACGCCACACCGGCCACCTGCACCTCGGAGCCGTCCCTGCGCATCAGCCGCAGGTCACGCCTGTATGACCTTCCTGCTGCCGAGGCCGACCCACCCGACTTGGCGAGGTCGCTCATGTAGGCGGCAGCAAACCGTTCCGGTATGAGGAAGTCGACAACGCGCCGGCCCACAACCTCGGAGCGGGGCCAGCCGAACATCAGCTCCGCCTCGCTGTTCCAGCCGGTCAGAACTCCCTGGTCATCGGTCTCCAAGAACGCGTCCCTGGATATGTCGAGGATCTGCTGGTACCGATCGGGCCAACCGGCGCCTCCAGCGGCGCCACGCGCACCGGTCCCGCCAGTCCGCCTCCCCACGCGTGCCCGGCTCACCTGTCGAGACAAGTTGGTCGCAGAGCGCGTACCTATCTCCACCACCCCGTTGCTCCGAGTACGGCCGGCGCCCACCCCAACCTTCGGCACGCCTCCAGTACCCTGATCACCCATCATGCATCCCCCTGGCTTCCTGCCACTCGTCACCGCACGTCGTGTGCTTCCGGGTGCTACGACCCGCTCCCTGCGGGCCTACCCTCCTGTGACACCCTTACTGGTAGCTGGTCTCCCTGGTCATTTGCTCTCCATTGCCAACTGCTTTTCACTGCTCACTTATGCACCAGCCGGCATAGGCAACCGACATCCTGCAAGCGCATCGTATGGCCCTGTTGCTCGTGTGGTCAATGGAGCCAAAGACAACATCTGAAATGTGTTTCGGCACGGTTACAATTGTTGCCACCACTTTACGCGTTTCCCCGAAGCCATGCTAGTGGCTCGATCACGGTTCACGAACCGTCGGAGGGTTGGATAACAGCGATTTGGTATCCGGTGATGGCTCCAGCCTACGGTTCAAGGCGTGATCCAGGTGACAGGTGTGCTCCAGAAGGACGCGTGGGACCGCTCGGTCATGCCGCCAGTAGAGCTCGTGCGACCCGGCCTGTGGTCGATACCGGTTCCGATACCGGAGAACCCCCTCCGCTATGTGCTCGTATACGCCCTTGAGATCGATGGCGGCGTAGCCCTGGTCGACGCGGGTTGGAACACCGATGTCGCATGGGACGCGCTCAATTCGGGATTGACAGAGATCGGGAGCACCGTCACAGACGTGAAAGCCGTCCTTGTCACCCACATCCATCCGGACCACTACGGCCTGGCGGGACGAGTCCGGGAAGCCTCCGGGGCATGGATAGCCCTGCACCCTGCCGATGCGGCAATGCTCGAGGGTCGCTACGTCGAGGTAGACGACCTGCTGGCAAAGATCTCGGAGCTGCTGGAGGACGCCGGTGTTCCCCCAGAGAAGCTGCCAGACCTGAACATGGCATCCATGGTGATCCGCTCGCAGGTGACGATGGCCGAACCAGACGTGCTGCTCGAAGACGACCGCCAGGTGCCAGTCGACGGCTGGGACCTGCGCACGATCTGGACCCCAGGCCATTCGCCGGGCCACGTCTGCTTCTTCAGCGAGAGCCGACGGTTGCTGCTGTCCGGGGATCATGTCCTGCCCCGCATCACACCGAACGTCGGTATCTACACCCAGCAGTATGCGAATCCCCTGGGGGATTTCCTCGAATCCCAGCTGAAGGTTCATGATCTCCCGGTAGACGAGGTCCTTCCTGCTCACGAATATCGTTTCGCGGGCCTCGGCGAGCGGGTGGACGAGATAATTGCCCACCATGCGGATCGCCTCGATCAGATAGAGCGGCTTCTGATGGAGCAGCCTGGCTCCACGGCATGGGAGATAACAGTTGCATTGACCTGGTCACGCCCGTGGGATGCGATACCGGACTTCATGCAGCGTGCCGCTGTGGGCGAGACACTGGCGCACCTCGTGCTGGTCGAGAACCATGGACGCATTCGCAGGGTGGGCTCGAACCCAGCCCAGTTCTACGCCACCGACCGCCGTTGAGCACCGCCAGGCCCTGCCAGCGCAGCGGGCGGCATTCCAGGCGCGTGTCACGCCGAGTCCGCCGTAACCGACTGATCGCGTCTGGCCTTCTCGCTGTGCTGATCGGCATGGGGTACGTACTGCTCGGATCCGGCGCACCCCCGAAGTCAACCTCGGCAGCACTCGGCCCGCGTGGCATGTCGACCTCTGGTGCGCAACACCCGTCACCCACCCGGCTCGCCTCCGGCACCTCCCCCAGGCTCACGTCGCAGACCCTGCCCTGGTCGCTGCCGGCCGGGCTCAGCCGATCGGTGGTCGTGCCAGACGGAAGGGACCATATCGTGGTCCTGGGTGGATTGACCACCACTGGTTCCTCCGCAGCCGGCATGTACAGTGTCGACCTCTCGAGCGGCACGAAGATCTTCCTCGGAGATCTCGTAGGTCCGCTCCACGATGCCGGAGGAGCCGCACTCGCCGGCTATGTCATGGTTTTCGGCGGGGGAACGGGTGCCAGTGTCCGCACGGTACAGGGAGTTCACCTGCCCTCTGGCGGTTCACGCTCTGTCGCGCGACGCCAGCACGTCGGTAGCTCTGCGCAGGCAGATACCCCAGGGCACACTGGCAACTCGGCGCAGGCGAGCGTGATCGGTGAGCTTCCCCAGCCCCGGTCGGATGGGTCCGTGGCAGTCATCGGGCGAACTGCCTACGTGGTGGGAGGATACGACGGGATGAGTGCCGATGCCCAGGTCCTGTCAACCACGAACGGAAGGAATTTCAGCGTGGTTGTTTCCTTGCCGCAGCCCGTGCGATACGCAGCCGTGGCAGCCATGGGAGGCAAGATCTACGTCTTCGGCGGGGAGGCGGTCACGGGTCCGCTGGCTGGCAGGCCAGTAAGGGACGTCCAGGTGATCGATCCCACCAGCCACACCGCTGCGATCATCGGGCAGCTTCCAGAACCACTGAAGGGTGCGGCTGCAGCGACACTCGGAGGGCATCTATACGTGCTCGGCGGCAACACCCTTGCCCAGGATGCCGGTGCCGGTGGCGTGACCGGCCCCGGATCGCCCGGGCTCGCCACCACTCGAGCCATATGGGGGTTCGACACTGCGACGAGCCGCACCGTGCTGGTTGGTGAGCTCGCGGCTCCGGTAGCGCACTCGGGGGTAACCGTCGATGCCGGACGCATATGGCTCGTGGGAGGAGAGCAGGCCGGGGTCCCCGTCCCGACGGTTCAGGACGTCTATCCAGCCCGAGGAAGATGAAGAGCCCCCTGGGAGCACACCGGTTCGTGCGAGCACACCGGTTCGTGCTCGGGGACCGTCACCTGGGGGAGCTCGGATCCTCGAGGTCGCCCGAGTCGATCAGCGCTTGACGCTCCCTGCGCTCGCGTCGCTTGCGAAACACGACGTAGACCACTACGCCTGCAGCTAGCAGCCCGAGCACGACAGCCGAGAACAGGGTCGCTGCCGTCGCGGCCTTCTCGTAGGAACGACCGAGCACCCAGCCGAGCAGCACGAACGTGGTCCCCCAGGCCAACCCTCCCAGCGCGTTGTAGATCAGGAACGTCCTGTAGCGCATCTCGCTCATGCCGGTGAGCCCCGGTACAAGCGCTCGTGCAAGGGCCACCCACCGCCCCAGGAACACGGCCGGGCCACCGAAGCGGACCAGGAGCGCCCGCGCCTTGTAAACGCCAAGGTTTCCCTTCAAAAGGCGCCGCTCGAGCAACCAAGGACCCAGGTAGACCCCCACGACATATCCCACGGAGTCACCCACGATCGCGGCAACCACGACCAGTACCAGCATCGCATCGAGGTTGGCCTGATGGAGCGCCGCGAGCGCACCACCGACAAGCGCCGCCGTCTCGCCGGGAATCACGAACCCGAGCAGGAATGCCGTCTCGCCGAACACCAGGATTCCTACGAGGATGTAGACCAGCGGTCCGTGAAAGTGCAGCAGCGAGTTCGCCAAGCTGCTCGTAACGGAGGCCGTCACGGCTGGAGAGGGCTCAGCCCTGCCGGCTCAAGGCCGGCTTTCCCTCGATAGCAGCCTGTGCCACGGCTCCCACGACACGCTCACCCATGTCCTGCGCCGGCACGAGGGACACATCATGAAATGGGCAAAGCCACGCCCGGGCCTCCACATCCACAGCGGGAAGTGGAGCCTGCAGTACTCAGGCAGGCTGACCTCCGAGCGCTGGCGGCACGAAGAGCACTCCACCTCGACCAGACCGGGAAAGCCTGCCGCTGATCTGGTCGCGGGTCTAGATCCGGATGTGAATGGATCTGAGCCCGCCTGCGCACTGTCCCCGGTCGATCTTCTTCGAAGCGATCCCGGCAGGGCTGTCCGTGAACGAGGCGTCCGAGGCGTGCCGCGACTACCTGGGGCCGAGTAGAGAGCTCGCTTGCCCAGGTCGGCTCCCGCCGTGGCTCCGCCAGCACCAGGAGAGCCCCCCTCGTGGCGCTGGGCGGGTGCCCAGAACAGCGCCCGTTTGCCCATGGGGTCAGGCTTGTCGCCCTGAGCCATCCTGGTCAGCCTCGCGCACCCGGGGAAGCCCGGCGTCCGCTCACCGGTTTGTCGAGCTGAGCGGCGATGGCCCTATATGCCTCGGCCCCCGGGGAGCCTGGCGCATGTTGCAGGATGCACATGCCACGCTGGGGTGCCTCGGCAAAGCGGATCGACTTGCGAATCGGAGGCTCCAAGATGGTGAGACCATAGCGCTCTCGGACGTCCTCGAGCACAGCCCTGGCATGACGGGTGCGCTCGTCGTACATCGTGGCTATGACCCCGCGCACTGCCAAGTCGGCATTTGCAAAGGCCCTGACGTCATCGATGGTCTCCAGCAGCTGGCCCACCCCACGGTGGCTGAGCGCTTCACACTGGAGCGGCACGATGACCTCCGACGCGGCGGTCAGCCCGTTGATCGTGAGGACACCCAACGAAGGTGGGCAATCGATCAGCACGATGTCGTAATCCTCGGCCAGCGGCTTCAGGGCACGCTCCAGAACGTGCTCGCGCCCTGTGCGCGTGAGCAGATGAACCTCCGAACCCGCGAGATCGATAGTCGCGGGCAGCAAATCGAGACCCTCGAGGCCAGACACATCGCGCTGGATCGCATCGGCTGCCTTCACCTTCCGGACGAGAACGTCATGGAGAGAGCGGTCCAGGCTATCCGGGTCGGTTCCAAGCGAGTACGTGAGGCATGCCTGGGGGTCGAGGTCCACCAGCAACACCCGCCTACCCCGCTCGGCCAGCGCGTACCCAAGCGAGTGGACTGTCGTGGTCTTCGCGACACCGCCCTTCTGGTTGGCAACCGCCATCACTCGTGCCACGGGATCAGTGTAGGCGCTGGCACGAAGCAGCCACAGCCGGCCTGCGGGAAACTTGCCCTATGCCGCTCAACTCGGCTGCCCAGAAGTTACTCCTGGCATCATATTCCCGCAGTGACCTGGAATTTCGTCCGTGCGCCCCTCGGGATTCGAACCCGAAACCTGCGGATTAAGAGTCCGTTGCTCTGCCGTTGAGCTAGAGGCGCACCTGGCAGTGTATGCGATGAGAGCATGCCGACGCTCGACAACCGGCACCGGGAAGGGTGACCGAGGGGACTTGAACCCCCGACCTCCAGGGCCACAACCTGGCGCTCTAACCATCTGAGCTACGGCCACCACGGGCTCCTCATTATGCCACAGTGTCGCATCGTGGCTCGTGATCGGACTAGCCTGGTCGGTATCCACCGCGCCCCAGATGCCGAAGAGTGCGGCTTGCCCCTGTAGCTCAACTGGATAGAGCGGGTGGCTTCTACCCACCAGGTTGCGGGTTCGACTCCTGCCGGGGGCGCCACGAGGTTTTCACGTTTCGACCTCTTGGATGCTCACGTTTTGCTACAGCCAGAAGCGTATAGTCGCCCCGGCTGACCACTGCGGGGTCATGAG
>JAJZJN010000014.1 GCA_021851165.1 Actinomycetes bacterium | reverse complement strand
AGCAGGGAAGCCCGCTCTCCTGGCTCGGCCCAGTAGACCATCAGCATCCCGAGATCGGCCAGAGGGTCGCCGAGCGTGCAGATCTCCCAGTCGAGCACGGCGCGTACGGAGCCATCCGGAGCAAGCACGGTATTGTCGAGCCTGTAATCGCCGTGGACGATAGCCACCGACGACTGCACGGGCACCGAAGCCGCGAGCCTGTCATGCACGGACTCGACACCCCGCGCCACGGGGGAGCCGGGTTCCGCGGACGAGCGGAACTGCTGTATCCATCGCCTCAGCTGGCGGTCTACGTACCCCTCTCGCTTTGCGAAGTCCCCCAGTCCGATCTTGTCCACGTCCACGGCGTGGAGTGCTGCGAGAGTATCGGCAAGGGACTCGCCCGCGCTTCGCCGCCCGCCCTCGTCGAGCCAGGTCAGGGCGGTCTGCTCGTCACGTACTATCAGGCCGTCGATGAACTCCATCAGGTAAAACGGGGCGCCGGTGACCGAGGTGTCCGTGCAGAGGCCCAGGGTCTCAGGAACCGGTACCGGCGTCGGGGCAAGAGCGGTGATCACGCGGTACTCGCGTGTCATGTCATGTGCGGTGGGCAGGACGTGGCTTATCGGTGGCCGTCTGAGCACCCAGCAGTGACCGGTTGCATCGGTCACCCTGTAGGTGAGGTTTGACCTGCCGCCGGCGATCAGCTCGAAGCCCAGCGGTGGGTTGGCACCGGCTATGTGTGCGACCAGCCAGCGGGTAATCGTCTCGACGTCTATGCCCGCAGGCGCTGGCGGCTGAGGACGGGTTGGGCGGAGTGTGCCCGGGGTGCCGGTGGTGTCAGTGGCCTCCATCAACTGCACGCTACAGCCGGCGCGCGACGGTGTGTGCACTCCCGGTAGGGTCATGTCCGTGATAGAGGCAACCGACTCCACGTTCCAGCGTGATGTGCTAGATCGATCCGAGCATGTGCCCGTGGTCGTCGATCTCTGGGCACCATGGTGCGGCCCCTGTAGGACTCTGGGTCCCATCATCGAGAGAGTGGTCGAGGCTACCGGTGGCGCCGTCGAGCTGGCGAAGGTGAATGTCGACGAGAATCCCCAGGTGTCGGCAGCTTTCCAGGTTCAATCGATACCGGCCGTATATGCAGTGAAAGGCGGCAAGGTCGTCGACGGGTTCGTCGGGGCTCTCGGCGAGCCCGCCGTGGCTGAGTTCGTGGGCCGGCTTGCATCTCCGGTCAACAGCGAGATAGACGATCTAGTCGCCGCAGGCGACGAGGCCTCACTGCTGAGGGCGCTCGAGATGCAGTCCGACCATCCGGCTGCGGTTGTGGCCCTGGCTCGCCTGCGGGTTGACCAGGGCGATCCTGCCGGCGCGCTCGACCTGCTCACCCGGATTCCCGAGACAGCCGAATCTCGCCAGGTTGCCGCCGAGGCCCGCCTGGCGTCTCAGAACGTCGAGGTTGATCCCCGCAACCTCGACGAGCATTTGAACGACCTGCTCGGCAAGGTTCGCCAGGACGAGGCTAGCCGGCAGGAGTTTCTCGACATCCTGGAGACGATGAGTGCCGACGATCCCAGGCGTGCCACCTACCGCAGGGCGCTTGCGACCAAGCTGTTTTGACGCAGATGGACCTGCAGCTGGGCGACCGGCATTACGATCTGTCGGAGCGCGCCTTGGTGATGGGAATCTTGAATCGTACTCCTGACTCCTTCTTCGACAAGGGAGCGACGTTCTCGTTGCCGCTTCTGGTGGATCGTGCGGCTGAGCTTGTCGAGGCCGGCGCGGACATGCTCGATGTGGGTGGGGTGAAAGCCGGTCCTGGCCCGGAGGTGAGCGAGTCCGAAGAGATGGAACGCGTGCTACCTGCGATCGTGGCCCTCAAGGAGCGCTTCGACGTTCCGGTGTCAGTCGACACGTGGCGTGCATCGGTGGCCCGTGAGTCTTACATGGCGGGCGCAGTTATGGGTAACGACATCAGCGGGTTCGCCGATCCCGGCTATCTCCCCGCGGCATCAGCGGTGGGCGCTGCGGTTGTCGCTACCCATATCCGGCTGGCCCCACGTATCGCCGATCCCAATCCCCGCTACACCGACGTCGTAGGCGATGTGCGCGATTTCCTACTCGAGAGGGTGAACCGAGCCGTCGAGGCAGGGATACCCGCGAGCAGGATAGTGATAGACGCGGGGCTCGACCTTGGCAAGACTCCTGAACAGTCACTTGTTCTTCTGCGCGCCTCGGAGGAGCTGGCGGGTCTTGGCTATCCATTGATGCTGTCGGCGTCCAACAAAGGGTTTCTGGGCGAGGTGCTCGGTTTGGACATAGACCACAGGCGGGAGGCATCGGCTGCTGCAGCGGCGATTGGGATATCGCTTGGATGCAGGTTGCTGCGAGTCCATGATGTGGCCGGTACGCGGCGGGTTCGTGACGCGCTTGAGGCCGTCCTGCAAGCCCGATGAACCGATGAGCAGTGTCGGTGGCGCTGAGGAGGGCGATGTTCACCCGGCCTACCTGGTCAAAGGCGACGACCCGTCACTGGTAGGGGAGGCAGTGCGAGGCCTGATTGCCGAGCTGGTGGGTGCCCGGGATCCCGCGCTCGTCGTCGAGGAGCATGGAGGCTCGTCGTCCGATCCTGTCGACGTGACTGCGCTTCTGGATGCGCTGGTCACCCCGCCGTTCATTACAGATCGCAGGGTGGTGGTCCTGCGGGAGGCGGGTCGGCTGGTGGCTGGGGACGTCGCCTGCCTGCTGCCGTGGCTGGAAGATCCTTCTCCTGGGGTTGTGCTGGTTCTAGCTTCAGGCGGGGGCACGGTGCCGGCAACGTTGGTAAAGACCGTGCAGCGATCGGGGGCCGTTGTCGATACCGTAGTGGGCACCGGCAGGGCTCGTGATGCCTGGTTCCGGGATCGCATAGCTACCGCAGGGGTCAACCTGGATCCGAGAGCTTCCCGGCGCCTGGCAGCCCACCTGGGGTCGGACATGTCGAGACTCGACGGCGTGATGTCTACCCTGACAGCAGCCTACGGTGCCGGCGCCAGGATATCGGAGGCCGATCTGGAGCCGTTCTTGGGGCAGGCGGGCGCTCTAGCTCCCTGGGATCTCACCGATGCCATCGACTCTGGTGATACGGCTGGCTCCTTGGCTGTCCTAAGACGCCTTCTCGGCCCCGCTGGGTTTCACCCGCTGGCGGTGCTGAGCGTTCTGCATCGTCATTATCAGGCAATGTTGCGCATGGACGGCGAGGAGCCGGTCTCCAGCGAGGAGGCCGCGGGCATTCTTGGCATACGCAGCTCGTTTGTGGCGAGGAAGGCCACGGATCAATCCAAGCGCCTCGGCCGTTCAAGGCTGCGACAGGCCATCGTGCTGCTCGGCGAGGCAGACGTGGATATCCGAGGTGCAACGGCCCTTGCCCCCGAGGCCGTCGTGGAGCTGCTCGTCTCTCGTCTAAGCCGCTTGTCGCATGTACGAGCTGCCAGTGGAGGCGGCTGATCTGCCAGCAACGGTGACTGGGCTGCCAGTGGCGGTGACTGGGCTGCCAGTAGCTGCGACTGGGCTGCCAGTAGCTGCGGCTGAGCCGCCAGTGGCGGTGACGATCTCAGATCGGGTCAGTGGCCTGCTGCGCACCATCAGCCACATATGACGTCCAGTGCTCACCGTCCCAGTAGCGGAACTGATGACGGCCGGAGGGATCGGGGTGCCAAGCAGGTGGAGGGAGTGTGGGATTCTCGTTGTTGGCAAAGCGCTCTTCTGGCCCAGCACCAGGTGCCCCACTCGTGCCGCCTGGTGCGAACGGGGGCGGCTGCGGAGTTGGCTGCTGGGGACGGGGTCCACCGATGCCACCCATTCCTCCGGGTCCCCTTCCGGTAAAGCCGGGATCCCAGGCTCCGGCGAATCCCCCCGGGCCCTGACCCATGCGCTGCGCCTCGGCTATACCTGGCCGGCAGATGAGCAGGTACAGAAGGGTCGTCACGAGGAACGGGTTGATGACTACCTCGAGGACTGTCCAGAGGGCCTTGCTGTGGCCCGCCTGGCGCCATGCCCATCCTGGGTGCATGGCAGTGTCGATGAGGCCCCACAGCCATAGCCCGAACATCACCATGGCGAACACCAGGAAGACGGGGCCGCCGGAGAAGGTGACCGACGTCGCCATCATGGGGGGTGATCCTTCATCTTCTCTGGCCTACTCGTGGAGCCTGCACCTAGCGAAGCTTACGCCGAGAGCTGCTGGGAGCCGGCCCTCTCTCGGCAGTCGACCACCGAGAATGACGGGCCGTCGCCTCTATTGGCCAGCTGCAGCTTGGCCAGCCGCAGCTCGGACCAGGCGTGACTTGCGGCGCGCAGCCTGGTTCTTGTGAATGACGCCCTTGGCGGCGGCTTTGTCGATGCGCTTGATCGCGATGCGGAGAAGCTCTGTGGTTTCTTCGGTGCCTGCTTCAGCAGCAGCTATTGCCTTCTTCGAGCGCGTGCGCAACTCGGAGCGTACGGCCCTGTTGCGGAGCCGCCGCCGCTCGTTCTGGCGGTTTCGCTTGATCTGGCTGCGGATGTTTGCCACTTGGTCCTCGCTACACGGTGTCTTGCCGGTCCCGGTTGGCGCCCGTCTCCGAGCGAGATTGCGGTGGTCGGCATGCGGTCGCAATGCCGGGTGCATTCGCACGCGGCAACGCCGAATCGTAGCAGGGCTGCCATGGGGGCTTCCTACCGGTACGCTTCGGGTGTTGTGCTGCCCGCCGAATCCATACGGAACTTCTCGATCATCAGCCACGTCGACCACGGCAAGTCCACCCTGTCGGATCGCATCCTGGAGCTGACCCACGCCGTAGACCCCAGGCTGATGCGGGAGCAATACCTCGACTCGATGGACATCGAGCGCGAACGGGGCATCACCATCAAGGCTCAGAACGTGCGCGTGAACTGGCGGGACCATGTTCTTCACCTGATAGACACTCCTGGACACGTCGACTTCGCATACGAGGTCAGTCGCTCCCTGGCCGCGTGCGAGGGAGCCGTGCTGCTGGTGGACGCATCGCAGGGAATCCAGGCGCAGACCCTGGCGACCTGCTATCAGGCAATCGAGCATGACTTGGAGATCGTCGCCGCCCTGAACAAGATCGACCTACCCGCTGCAGACCCGGATCGGTGCGCCGCGGAGATCGAAAGGGTGCTCGGAATAGACTCCACCGGGATATTGCGCATATCGGCGAAGACCGGTGAAGGGGTGCCTGAGCTGCTTGACGCGGTGGTAGAGCGAGTCCCCCCGCCATCGGGCGATGCGGCTGCACCTCTGCAGGCGTTGATATTCGATTCCTCCTACGACCAGTACCGCGGGGTGGTCAGCTCGATCCGCGTCGTCTCGGGTGCTTTGCGCTCGGCATCGAAGGTGCGTTTCATGCAGGCAGGGTCGGCCTATGACGTCGAGGAGATAGGGGTGCGCTCTCCGGAGCCGACTCCTGTGGCAGACCTCGGGCCCGGAGAGGTCGGCTATCTCATCGCGGGGATCAAAGACGTAGGCAAGGCGCGTTCGGGAGAGACGGTGACAGACGTGTCGAATCCAGCCCCGGCTCCTCTCGCTGGGTATCGTGACCCGAAGCCGATGGTCTTCTGCGGGCTCTATCCGATCGATGGCGACGAGCTGCCGGAATTGCGAGAAGCCCTGGACAGGCTCAAGCTGAACGACTCCAGCTTCACATTCGAGCCCGAGTCCTCGGGAGCGCTCGGTTTCGGCTTTCGCTGTGGATTCCTCGGCCTGCTTCACATGGAGATCGTTCGCGAGCGCCTCGAGAGGGAGTTCGGCCTCTCGCTAATTGCGACTGCGCCTTCGGTCGCGTACATAGCCCATCTGGCGGATGGTTCGGAGGTCGGGTTCGACAACCCGAGCGATATGCCCGAACCGAGCCGGCTGGATCATGTGGACGAGCCGATGCTACGCGCGACGGTGATCGTTCCCTCCGAGTACATCGGCACGGTGATGGATCTCTGTCAGAACCGTCGAGGCGAGCTCGATCGGATGGAGTACCTCTCGCCAGAGAGGCTCGAGCTGGTCTACAAGATCCCCCTGGCTGAGGTTGTGATGGATTTCTTCGACCAGTTGAAGAGCCGCACCAAGGGGTATGCGAGCCTCGACTACGAGCCTGCTGGCTACCAGAGTGCCAACCTCGTAAAGGTGGATCTTCTGATCAACCATGTGCCTGTGGATGCTTTCTCGACCGTCCTGCACCGTTCACAGGCGGACACTTACGGTCGGCGCATGGCGGAGAAGCTGCGAGAACTGATACCGCGTCAGCTGTTCGACGTACCCATTCAGGCCGCGATCGGTGGCAGGGTAGTGGCACGCGAGACTGTGAAGGCCAAGCGCAAGGACGTACTGGCAAAGTGCTACGGAGGTGACATCACCCGTAAGCGGAAGCTTCTCGAGCGCCAGAAGGAGGGGAAGAAGCGGATGAAGTCCATCGGACGGGTCGAGGTTCCCCAGGAGGCCTTCATTTCGGCGCTACGTCTCGATGAGTGACACTGCGCCATCTCGTATTCCCTGGTAGCTGGACTCTGTAGATGGCCTCCTGCTTCGAGGGCGCTGGCAGTCGGTACAATCGAGTGCTAAGTGAACTGTCCGAATGAACCCGGTAGGGGCCTCTTGACGTCGAACATGGTAGAGGGCGATCCTCTGGACGAACGCAAGTCGGCGATCCTGAACGCCGTCGTGACCGAGTACATAGACACAGCACAGCCGGTGGGCTCGGCACATGTCGTGCGGGCCCCAGGGGTGCAGGTGTCCTCCGCCACGGTTCGCAATGAGATGGCTGCTCTCGAACGGGAGGGCTATCTAACCCAACCGCACACCAGCGCCGGCCGTATCCCGACCGACAAGGGGTACCGGTTCTTCGTCGACCATCTTGGAGCTCCCGGTCGTCTCGACTCGCTGCATCGCCAGCAGGTAAGGCGGTTCTTCGCACATGTCCACGGCGAGGTCGAGGAGCTGCTCGACAGGAGCAGCCAACTCCTCGCGAACCTCACGGATTGTGCAGCGCTTGTGGTTGGGCCGACTCACGAGATGGCTCCTATCAGGTCGGTCCAGTTGGTCGGGCTCAACCATTCCCTCGCATTGCTGGTAGTGGTCCTGGCGGACGGGGCAGTCGAGAAACGCACGATCAATCTTCCAGACGGCGTCGACGACGAGATGCTGGCCAGAGCTACTAGCTACCTGTCCAGGCATCTTCGAGGGAGCACCCTTACCAACCTGCGGAGCTTTGGGCCGGGTGGGGATCCATCGCTCGAGTCCCTGCTCGTGCTGGGGATCGAGGCATTGCGCGACCTCGCAGGGATGAAGGAGCCGGAGCATGTGTTCGTTGGCGGCTCGTCGAGGATGGCCGCAGCATTCGATGCTGCCGATACAGTCCGCTCAGTCCTGTCGATTCTCGAGCAGCAGCTGGTTGTCGTGGAGCTCGTCGAGGAGATCCTGGATCGGGGCTTGTCGGTCGCGATCGGCACCGAGCACGGCTTCGAGCCTCTGGCAGGATGCGCTCTGGTGGTGGCGCCCGTCTCGGTAGACGGGGAGACGGCTGGCACCATCGGCGTGCTAGGCCCGACGCGGATGCGCTATGCGCTTGCTCTAGCAGCGGTCCGCGAGGTCGGGGCACAGCTGGGTGGGCGATTGGGCAGGGGTTGGTCGGCAAGCAGCGCCAAGCGTGACGGTTCCTCGGCGCACGCCACGGATCGCATCGTGCCTGATGCGGCCGATACGCCTGTTACAGCCGATGTGGCTGTTGACGGGCAATGCCCTGTTGTGGACAGTGTGCCTGGTGACGGAGGAGACATCGGTGAGTGTTGACTACTACAGCCTGCTCGGAGTGTCCGAGGACGCTAGCGACGACGACATCAAGCGTGCATACCGCCGCAAGGCGAGGGAGTTGCACCCTGACCGCACGGGCGGAGATGCCGAGGCGGAATCACGTTTCAAGGAGGTGACCAGGGCATACGAGGTGTTGCGCGATCCAGAGCGCCGCCGCCGGTATGACCGTTTCGGACCCGAGGGCATGGATGGCATGGCCGGGGGAGGCGGCGGTGACCCGTTCTTCGGGGGGGCGTTTGCCGGCGGGTTCGGCGACATCTTCGACGCGTTCTTCGGTGCCGACCAGGCTGGGCGCCGCCGACGGTCGGGACCCACACGCGGGGCGGACGCAGAGATGGTGGTTGACCTCACGTTTCGTGAGGCAGTTTTCGGTGCACGTCGTGACATAACCGTCGATGGACTGGTGACGTGCTCGGCCTGCGAGGGGTCAGGTGCTCGCTCTGGGACCACCGCCATGCGATGCCCCGACTGCCAGGGCTCCGGCGAGGTGCGCAGGGTGCGCCAGTCGATTCTCGGCCAGGTGATGACGGCAGCTCCCTGCCCGCGGTGCCAGGGCTCCGGCGAGGTGATTCCGAGCCCTTGCCCCGAATGCAATGGCGAGGGTCGCAAAGCCGAGAAGAAGACATTCACGATAGATGTGCCAGCCGGGGTGGATCATGGCTCGACGTTACGCCTCAGCGGTCGGGGCCCAGCAGGCCCTCACGGTGGACCGCCTGGCGACCTGTATGTCCACCTGGCGGTTCATCCCGACGATCGTTTCGAGCGCGAGGGAAGCGACCTGCGCTCCACGCTGCACGTAGCCATGACTCAGGCGGCTCTGGGAGCTGTCGTGTCGTTCGAGACCCTTGACGGCACGGAGGAGCTCACGGTTCCAGCCGGAACGCAGACCGGCTACGTTATTCGTGTGAAGGGGCGGGGCGTCCCACATGTCCGAGGGCGGGGACGTGGTGATCTGATGGTGATGGTCGCGGTGGATACGCCAGGAGACCTGACCAAGGAACAGGAGGAGCTCCTGCGCAAGCTGGCGTCAGAGCGAGGTGAGGAGGTGGCTGCTGCGAGCGAGGGATTGCTCTCGCGCCTCCGCTCGGCCTTCGGGTGAGCGCTACAGGCTCCTTGCTCGAGCCGGCTTCGCTGGGCGCCCAGGCCCAGGTGTTTGTGGCGAACATCGACGATCCGCACATAGAGGCGGCAGAATGGCATCACATGTCGTCGGTGCTCCGTCTCCGTCCTGGCGAGTTGGTGGTCGCCTCCGACGGCAGGGGTGCCTGGAGGCGGTGCGTCTTCGATGCGAAGGCTGCCGGCGGACTGCAGGTGGAGGGTGAGGTGGTGCGGGTGGAGCGCCCGGTCCCGGCTGTGACTGTTGGTTTCGTGCCGGTGAAGGGCGCGAGGCCGGATTGGGTGGTCCAGAAGCTCACAGAAGTCGGCGTCGACCGCATCGTGGTGCTTCGCTCGACGCGATCGGTGGTCAGGTGGGAGGGTGCGCGTGAGCAGCGGGCGCTCGAGCGTCTTTGCCGAGTAGCGCGAGAAGCAGCAGCCCAATCGCGTAGAGCCTGGCTGCCCGAGGTTGACGGTATCGTCAGCCTCGCGGAGATGCAGAGGGCTCTTGCTCCGGTGCCTCTCGCACTTGCCGAGCGGGGTGGGCAGCCTCCCTCACTTGCCCTTCCGGCTGTGGCGGCCGGTCCGGAGGGGGGCTGGGACCAGGCGGATCTCCTGGCGAGCGAGACACGCGTCGGCCTCGGGGAGAGGATATTGCGTGCCGAGACAGCGGCTGTCGGGGCCGGGCTATTGCTCTGCGCCATGCGTGGGGGGCTCGTCCGGCCCACGGAAGAAGCCTGATGTCTTGACAACAAGGTCCTTGCAATCGCCACGCTCCGTGAGCAACACTGGACAATGGAATGCTTGTTTGGAGCGTCGTGCCGGCCGTCGTAGAGTCCGGGCGGCATCCTTCGGGGTATGGGAGTGCTCAGGTAGACCGGGTCAACGACGAATCTGCGAGGGCAACGTGGTAATGATCAAAGACAGTGCCGAAATGGACGTGGACATGGATGACGAGAGCGGCTCTGCTGACATGCGGATCGCCTATGCGCGCGCCGTGGGCGCCCGTCTGAGGGCAGTGCGCAAGCAGATGCACCTCTCGCTCCAAGCCGTGGAGGCCATGTCGGCCCAGGAGTTCAAGGCCTCCGTGCTCGGTGCCTACGAGCGCGGTGAGCGCGCGATCTCGGTGCCCCGCCTGCAGAGACTTGCCAGGCTCTACGACGTCCCCGTCGACCAGCTGCTGCCCGAGGACAATGACGACGCGAGCAGGTGGGCCATCGGCAACGCCGAGTCGGACGGCGAGGCTGACGGTTCTGCTGCTGCTGGCGCGCGTCGCAGCGTGCGTCCGTGGGACGGGGTGGAGAAGGTTGCCATTGACCTGACCAAGCTCAACTCCGTGAGCGGTCCCGAGCGTGACTTGCTGCGTCGCTTCCTGAGCATGATCCAGGTCCAGCGTCAGGATTTCAATGGCCGGATGATAACGATCAGGGCCGAGGATCTGAGGGCCATAGCCTGCCTGTTCGGGGTGACGCCTGACGCCATGGGCCGGCGGCTCGACGAGCTGGGCCTGAGGGTCCTGCTCTGAACCAGATGACCGTACAGTGCCCATGCTTAAGGCGGGTGTCATCGACCAGCACAGCATGTAATGATGTAGCATGGTACGTGAAGCATCAAGGGGCTCGGAGATTGGTCCGACAGGGGCCATTCAGGAGGAGAAGTGGCTGAGTCGATCCGCTGGATGAGCACGAAGGAGGCAGCCGAGCGTCTCGGTGTGACACTCCGGAGCTTGTACCGCTTCATAGACGAAGGATCGCTTGTGGCGTTCAAGTTCGGCAGGGTGATCAGGTTGAGAGAGCAGGATGTGGATCGTTTCATAGAGTCGTGTCGGATCGAGCCTGGCAGCCTGGAGCATCTCTACCCGGAGTTGAAGGGGACAGCCGAGCATCGCTCGCAATCCGCATGAGCAGTGCCGAGGCCACCGCTGGCGAGGACGTCAACACCAGTTGCGTGTTCTGCCGGATAGCAGCGGGGGACTTGCCGGCCGACGTGCTCGCGCGCACGGAGCATTGCGTGGCTTTCCGAGACCTGAGTCCCCAGGCGCCTGTGCATGTGCTCGTGGTGCCCGTCAGGCATGTCGAGAATGCCGGCACGGTCGAGCTTGATGACGCAGAGGTGCTTGCTCAGATGATCGTGATGGCTCGGGAGGTGGCCCGCTCGCAGGGCATAGCAGATACCGGGTACCGGTTGGTGTTCAACGTGGGCGACGACGCGAACAACACCGTCCCCCATCTTCACCTCCATGTGATCGGCGGCCGCCGGCTCGGCTGGCCGCCAGGCTGAGCTAAGGCTTCTGTGGTTTTACCGCAAGTCAAGATCTCCGTACCCGGCAACCATCTCATGGTAAGTCTTCTTGGACACCGCGACGAGTTGCTCCGTGTCGTGGAAGACGCCTTCACCGATGTGCGTATCGTCGTGAGAGGCAACGAGATAACCCTGGAGGGCAACGGCGCCGAACGGGTGGGCCGCCTTTTCGACGAGCTGGTCACCCTTCTGGAACGCGGCGAGCCGATCGATGCAGGAGACGTCGGCCGGACCATCACCATGGTGAAGGACGATGTCGATCCCTCCGAGGTGCTCTCCCAGGAGGTCCTCCGTTCAGCGCGCGGGCGTTCGGTACGTCCAAAGACGGCGGGCCAGAAGCGCTATGTGGACGCGATCACGGGCAACGTGATCACGTTCGGTATCGGCCCCGCTGGCACCGGCAAGTCCTTCCTGGCAGTAGCCATGGCGGCTCGCGCTCTACAGGCACACCAGGTCGACCGCATTATCCTCACGCGACCCGCAGTCGAAGCGGGTGAGAGGCTCGGGTTCCTTCCAGGTGACGTCATGGCCAAGGTCGACCCGTACCTACGTCCGCTTTACGATGCGTTGTACGACCTTCTTGGCCCGGAAGGCGCCCAGCGGCTCGTGGAGCGAGGTGCGATAGAGGTTGCTCCGCTCGCATTCATGAGGGGACGCACCTTGAACCAGAGCTTCATCATTCTAGACGAGGCACAGAACACCACGCCCGAGCAGATGAAGATGTTCTTGACGAGGATCGGCTTCGGGTCGAGAGTGGTGGTCACCGGTGATGTCACGCAGATAGACGTAGCAGGAGGGCGGTCTGGCCTGGTGGGCCTGGAGCGGGTGCTCGGTCGCATAGACGGAGTCGAGTTCGTCTCGTTGTCGCAGCGCGATGTCGTGCGCCATCGCATCGTCGCCGATATCGTGGCGGCCTACGAGGGGCAGGGTGCCACCGACGGAGCCACCGAGGGTGCCACCGGCAGAGCCACCGAGGGTGCCACCGGCAGGAGCCAGCAGGGAGGGTCACCCGGCTTGCGCGGGTCAGCCGGGTCTCCTGGGATGGGTGGGTCTGGTGCCGGTTGACATCTTTGCCGCCGACGAGCAGTCTGCCTGCGTCGTCGACGTGTCCTGCTGGGTGGAGCTGGCCCAAAAGGTTCTGGAAGCTCAGGGGATCCGAGGGGATGTCGAGGTGTCCTTGCTCTTCGTCGACGAGACGGCCATTGCCGAGCTGAACTCCCGCTTCCTCGGGCGTGAGGGGCCTACTGACGTCCTCGCCTTTCCGATCGACGAGGACCCTGGGCGACCAGGGCGCTTTCCCGACGAGGGTGGCAGTGGGCCAGGTGCGGTCATCGACAACGACGAGGACGAGATGCCGTTGCTGCTCGGGGACGTGGTCGTATGTCCGGCTGTGGCTACCCGCAACGCGAGGGAGCATGGGGTGGGGTTGGAAGACGAGCTTGCGCTCCTGGTCGTACATGGTCTGTTGCACCTATGCGGCATGGACCACGTGGAGAACCCGGAGGCGGAGCGTATGGAGCGTCGCGAGCAGGAGCTGCTCGGACGCTTCTACCGAACGGCGCCCTAGGGGGTGGCGTGATGCCTGTCGGGCTGGGAAATGTCCTGGCGACCAGCCGGTTCAAGGCCGGCGATTGGTTGCTGGTGGCATTGGTGCTTCTGCTGCTCGGCTTTGCGGCCCTGCTCGCGCTCGCAGAGACCAGCTTGGTGCGTACCAGCAGGGCCAAGGCGTTGTCCTTGCGTGAGGAGGGCAGGCGTGGGGCACGCGAGCTGCTGAGCTTGGTGGAGCACCCCGAGGAGTTCCTGAACGGCGTCCTGCTACTGGTTCTCGTATGCCAGCTGGTGGCAGCGACGCTGGTAGGTGTGCTGTCCGACCAGTGGTTCGGGGCAGTTGGCGTCGCGATCGCAGCGGTGTTCGAGGTGGTGGTGATCTTCGTCATGGCAGAGGCGATCCCGAAGAACTGGGCAGTTCGCAATCCCGAGCGCGCGGCCCTCCTGGTGGCTCCGCCAGTCGCTGCGGTGGTCGGGTTCTGGCCGGTGCGGATGATGTCGGCAGGGCTCATAGGGTTGGCCGACCTGCTGATGGGTGGTAGCAGGAAGGCAGAGGCTGCCGTTAGCGAGTCCGAGCTTCTCGCGATGGCTGACGTGGCAGTGGAGGAGGAGGTGATAGCCACCGAGGAGCGCGCTTTGATCCATTCGATCATCGAGTTCGGGGACACGGTGGTCCGGGAGGTCATGGTGCCAAGACCCGACATGTGCACGATCGAGTCGGCAGCGACGGTGTCCGAGGCGCTCGGAACCGCCATGGCGGCCGGCTACAGCCGGCTTCCAGTGCACACCGGGAACGTTGACGATGTGATCGGCATCGCGTATGCCAAGGATCTGATTCGTGCCGAGCGTGAAAAGCTCGGTCAGGATCCGGTGTCGGCCCACGTGAGGCCCGCCCATTTCGTCCCCGAGACCAAACGTGTCGCTGCGCTCATGCGGGAGATGCAGGAGCAGCAATACCATCAGGCGATCGTGGTGGACGAGTATGGCGGTACGGCGGGCCTCGTCACATTGGAGGACTTGATCGAGGAGCTGGTGGGCGAGATCGTAGACGAGTTCGATACGGAGGATCCGCCCGTTGTTCGTCTGGGCAACGGCGAGGTCTCGGTTTCGTCACGCCTTGCTGTCGACGAGCTGAATGACCTTCTAGGCGTGCAGCTACCCACGGAGGGCTGGGACACCGTGGGTGGGTTGCTGCTGGATGTCCTCGGGCATGTGCCGGCCGAGGGGGAGCGTGTACGGGTGGGAGGACTTGTCCTCGTGGCAGAGAGGGTGCAGGGCAATCGATTCAGCCGGGTCAAGGTGCTCCCGGCAGAGGACGGGGATCCATCGCCGAAGCTTTCGCACAAGGCATCGGATGGCTGAGAGCACTGCTGGACGACCTGCATTTCGTTCCGGGTTCATCGCCGTGGTGGGACGTCCTAATGTCGGTAAGTCGACGCTGGTGAATCGCATGGTCGGTATGAAGGTGACGATCACCTCGTCAAGACCCAACACGACCAGGCGCTCGGTCAGGGGTGTTCTAAATCGGGAGGGAGTACAAGCGGTCTTCGTCGACACACCAGGCCTTCACCGTCCGAGAACTGATCTCGGCTTGAGGCTGAACGACCACGTGGAAGAGGCGCTGGCCGACGTGGATGCCGTGGTTGTCGTCGTCGATGCCACCGCTCCGATCGGCGCAGGGGACTCCGTGGTGCTTGGTAGAGCGATGAAGGCGGCACGCGTAGGTGGTGCTAAGCGAGCGGATTGCTCGCCGACACGGCTTTTCGTTGTCGTGAACAAGGTCGACCGGGCTTCAAGGGCGTCCGTGCTGGAGCATCTGACCCGTGCCGCCCAGATGGTAGGAGATGATGGGTCTGCCAGTGCGCACGGGCCTGCCAGTGCCGAGTACTTCCCAGTGTCGGCAGCCAGTGGCGAGGGCATTGCCACGCTGGTTGACACCCTCCTGGCCGGCTTGCCCATAGGTCCGCCGTATTTCCCTCCCGAGATGCGAAGCGACGTGCAAGAGGCCTTCTGGGTCGCCGAGCTTGTGCGTGAGCAGGTTCTGCGTCACGTACGCGACGAGCTGCCCCACGCCGTGGCCTGCCGCGTGACGGAATGGGAATGGCCCGTGATCAGCGTGGAGATCGTTGTCGAACGCGATTCGCAGAAGGGCATCGTCATAGGTAGGGGTGGGCAGGTGCTGAAGGCTGTCGGCAGCGCTGTGCGTTCCGAGCTGGAGCCGGGCACGTTCCTCGATCTTCGTGTCGTGGTGGAGCCCCACTGGCAGCAGAGGCCAGACCTCATAGAGAGGCTGGGGTATTGAATGCGCTGGATCGTCTGGATCGTCTGTAGGGCCAGGCCTTCCTGGCGATAGTGGGTGGTGTCGAATGTCAAACCGCCTATGCGTGCCGCTCGCGGCTAGCCAGGCGCTCCAGGAAGCCGGCTGCCCGGTCTGGGTCTGTCGTGAAGGGCATGGACGGCAGGGCGGCTAGTAACGTCCTGCCGTAGCTCTTGGTGGCGAGCCTGCTGTCCAGCACTGCCACGACTCCTGCATCGTCCACGCTCCGGATAAGCCTTCCTGCTCCCTGCGCGAGCAGCGTTGCCGCCCTCGGCAGGTCGACGGAGCGGAAGCCGCCGTCGGCGGACCTTTCCCTGCGGGCCTGGAGCAGGGGATCATCGGGGCGCGGGAAAGGGATGCGATCGATAGCCACCAGTATCGAGGTGGCTCCTGGGACGTCCACGCCCTGCCAGAAGGACACGGTCGCGAACAGGCAGGTTGACTCGTCGCTGGCGAAGGCATCTACCAGCCGTGGCTTAGGGAGTTGACCCTGGACCAAGATCGGGTAGTCAACGCGGCCGGCGACGGCTGATGCCTGGTCCTTCATGGCGCTGATGCTCGTGAACAGTGCCAGAGTGCGGCCACCTGCAGCATTGATCAGCCGGACCAGCTCGTCCGTGAGAGCCTGTCGAGCTGTATCGCTACGGCGGTCTGGAAGATGTGCGGCGCAGTAGAGCAGTGAATTGGTCTCGTAGGGAAAAGGGCTTCCGACGTCGAGGGTATCGGTCAGGTCCTCGGGAAGGCCCAGGTGTTCTCGAAGCAGCGGTGGGATCGTGGCGCTGGCAAGCACAGCTGTCGCGTGAGGCCAGACATGCTCGGCAAGAATGGGCCCAACGTCGATCGGAGCGACTCTGATCGCGATGTTGCGCCCTGGGCTGCCGGTGTTGTCGACCCAGGCGACCTCTTCGGGGCCAAGCGAGGCGAGCTTCGCCAGGTCGTCGGCAAGGTGCTCGGCGGCGAGCAGGGCTCGAGTGCGATCGGCGCTGTTGGGCGCGGACTGGTCGGTTGGGACCCGGCGGCTCGCGTCATCGAGGCCGGAGCGGTGGGCCCGCTCGGCGCGGCGGAGAGCATCGGAAGCGGCATCCACGCGGCCCGCGAGGAGCTCGAGCAGTTCCCACAGCTGGTCTTGACTACCAGGTCGCCCGCGCACTGCCGGAGTTAGGACTCGTTCGACTGGTTCGACGCTTGGCGCACTGGCGTCAGCCTGGGTAGCAGGCGCCTTGTCCGCAGCGCGACTTCGCAGCCGGGTTCCCACCAGTGGCGCGAGCATCGAGCTCAGGCGTTCGGCTGCATCGACCAGAGCGTCGAGCGCAGCGGAGTCGCCCCGTGAGACCTGTCCCCGGCCTGCCTGGGCCAGTGCCCTGAATCGCCCCGGTGTGATCTCCACGCCGAGGCCCGCAGTCATGATGTCCTCCACTTCGTGGGCTTCGTCGAACACCACCACCTCGTGAGGGGGGAGGACCGCACCGTGGCTCGCCACGTGGGTTGCGTAGAGATGGGTATTCACCACCACCACGTCGGCCGCTGCGGCCCGGGCCTTGGCCAGCTCAGCGAAGCAGTCTTGCCCCGAAGGGCAACGGAACGCACCGGGGCACTCACGTGATCCGAGCGAGAGCGAGGCCCAGACACGTGGGTGGGGCTCGAAGTCCAGCTCGGCCCGATCACCGGTGGGAGAAGCAGCAGCCCATTGGATGAGTCGCCGCACCTCGTCACCGAATCCTCCCGGAGTGCCCGCTGGCTCGGCACCAGATAATGCCTGCATCGGGCCGCTCTCTCCCCCGAAGGCTCCGGGCAATTCCCCCTGGACCTCAGCGGCACGCTGCTTGCACAGGTAGTTGGAACGACCCTTGAGCACCGCGAAGGTGAAGGTATCCGCTGGATGCCAGCTGGTGTCCTGCCAGTCGGCTGGGCCGATCGAGCCGGCTGGGCTGATCGAGTCGGCTGTGCTGATCGAGCCGGCTGGGCCGATCGAGCCGGCTGGGCTGATCGAGCCGGCTGGGCCAGAGGCCGAGAGGTGCCTGGCTATGAGGGGGAGGTCCTTGGATGCGAGCTGGTCCTGGAGGGCCCGGGTGGCTGTGGCGATCACGCACTTGACCCCGGATGTGACAACTGGCAGAAGGTAGGCAAGGGACTTTCCCGTGCCAGTGCCCGCTTGGACGATCAGGTGTCGATGGCTTCCAAGAGCTCGTCGAACCGCCTCGGCCATCAGGCGTTGTCCCGGGCGGTTCTCGCCGCCGCCAGGCAGGGACGCCGCTATGGCCGCGAGAAGCTCACCCACCTCGTCGGTGGAGGCAGGATCCGGACCAGCATCAACTACTCTGCCGGCAACGCTGGAATGGTCGTCTGTCCGGCCGTGTGTGCTCTCATCGGCGTGGGCGACCCTCTCGTTCATCTGGCCGACGCTAATGCATCGACAGGAAGGCGCAAGCAAGGTGCCACCGCTCCCGCGGCGCCACTTGGCATGGTCGGATCGGAGCTCGCCACCTGCTCAGCCGCCTGTGCTGTTGCCTGCTCAGCCGCCTGTGCTCCCGGCAGCACCCGCGTTGGCAGTGCCCCCTGCACTGCCTGCCGTGGCGGTGGCTTGGCTCCCCGACTCCGGCACGGCTGCCAGAACCGATCGGAGAGCTTGGGCCGCGCCCAGGAGGCCTGCCGTCTCCACTGGCACGACAAGCTTCGCGTTGTCGCTGGTCGCGATGTTTCCCAGGGTTTCCAGTTGGAGGACGGCGAGCAGCTCAGGAGTCGGGTTTCCCTGGTGAACTGCTGCGTACACGGCTTCTATCGCGCCAGCCTTGCCCTTGCCTGTCTGGATGGCAGCCTCCCGGTGGCCCTGTGCTCTTAGGATGGCAGCCTGCTTGCCGGCTTCGGCTTCCAGGATCGTCGCCTTCTTCTGACCTTCGGCGCGCAGGACCGCCGCCTGCTTCTCGCCCTCGGCCATCTCGATTGCCGCCTGCCTACGACCTTTGGCTGAGTTGATTGCCGCCTGCTGCTCGCCTTCGGATTGGAGGATTGCCGCGCGCTTGTGCTGGTCGGCCTCCTTCTGTAGGGCCATCGCGTCGATGATGTTCTTCGGGGGGACGATGTCCACGATCTCTATGCGGTTCAGCCTCACCCCCCATTTCTCTGTCACGGAGGCCATGTGCTCCTGAAGCTCGAGGTTGATCCGCTGGCGCTCACTCAGCGCCTCGTCAAGGGTGAGCCCGCCGAAGACCGCTCGCAGGGCGGTCCTGCCTATCTGATCTACTGCAACGTGGTATTGGCTCACCTCGAACAGAGCAAGCTTCACGTCGACAACCTGGCTGAATATGGTCGCATTGACCATCACGTTGACGTTGTCCTTGGTGATCACGGACTGCATATCTCCAACGCGAGGCTCCTCGCGGATGTCGACGCGCTGAATGGTGTCGATGAGCGGGACAATGAAGGCTATTCCGGGTGAGCGGACCGTGTGGAACTGCCCCAGGCGTTTCACCACGCCGACGCTTCCCTGTTGCACGACGCGCACCGACCGTGACAGCACCAATACGACAAGCAGGACCAGAACCACCACGACGAGCGTGAGTGCTACCTCGCTACCGGTCTGGGTGGCGATCATATGAAACATGCTCCCTCCCTCCGTCCCTCCGTGTAGTCGGGACCAGCTCCGCAGCAGCGTGGAGCCGGTGCATTTTCAAGGTCTCCCGGGGCTTTGCAGAGGGGCTCGCGGATCAGCTCGCCAGATGGGCCAGGCCCCGGCCTGCGTGTCGAGCGGGCACGTCTGCACATCAGACAGCGCTCACCACGAGGCGTGTGTGATCCAGCTCGACGATGGTGACCACCTGACCTGGCTCCAAAGGCGCCATGTCGTAAGTGATGGCAGGCCAGTCCTCGCCCCGCACATGCACCTTGCCCGGATGGTCCTGGTCAGCTACTACGTCGACAACCGTGGCGCTCTGACCGACGAGGCCGGCCACTCCCGACACAAGCGCACCACGCCTGGAAGGGCCGAGCGCTTTCATGAGCGGGCGCCGCACGAGCACTACGCCAGCACCGGACGCGCCGGCAAACACGGCCGCCTGGATCGCCAGTGGAGCCCCGAGAGCGCCTGCGATAGCGGCGGCGAATGCTCCGAAGGCCGCAAAGAGGCCGAAGAAGGCCAGTGTCGAGACCTCCAGGATCACCGCGCCGACCGCCACGGCCAGCCATATCCAAACGGCAGTCACGCGCTGCTTCTTCCCGTGCTATGGCGTTCACCTGCTGGTGGTGTCGACGTCCCCCATACCTCTGTGATGCCCTGATCACGCTTGATGATTGCATTGTACCCCGGGTGGTCCGCCACGGGGGGGTAGGTCGGGTAGGTTCTCTATGTGCGCACTGCGTCTCCGGCACACTCGAGCCCATCAGATCCCCCCCGGAGGCTCGCCGGCCGATCGCAGCACGCGGAGCTCGACGCAGGGCGCGTGCCGGTGCACGTCGCCTGCGTGATGGATGGCAACGGCCGTTGGGCCAGCCAGAGGGGTCTCCCCCGGACAGAAGGTCACGGGGCCGGCGAAGAAGCCCTGATGGATGTCGTCGAGGGGGCACTCGAAATCGGTGTCGGTTGGCTCACTATGTTCGCCTTCTCCACGGAGAACTGGCGCCGGCCGGCCGACGAGGTGCGCTACCTCATGAACTTCAACGAGTCGTTGCTCGCCAGGCGCCGCGACGAGCTGAACGACAAGGGGGTGCGTATTCGATTCGCTGGACGTCGGGACTGGAGGGTCCCACGCAGGGTGCTTCGCCGGATGGACGAATCGTCGGACATGACCCTGTCGAACAGGCGCATGACCCTGACGATGGCATTCAACTACGGCGGTAGGGCTGAGATTGTCGATGCGGTGCGCAAGCTCGTCGCCGAAGGAGTGAGGCCTGACAAGATAGACGAGCGGACCATCCGGGCCCACCTATACTTTCCCGACCAGCCTGATCCCGACCTGGTCATACGCACGTCTGGTGAGTACCGGATATCGAACTTCCTGCTATGGCAGCTGGCTTACTCCGAGCTGGTGTTCACGGACGTCCTATGGCCGGACTTTCGCCGCGAGGACCTCTTCGAGGCGGTCGCCGAGTTCCAGCGCCGCGAGCGACGTTACGGCAGGGTCCACGGATGAAGGCGGTCGCATGGCTGCTCGGCCTGGCCACCGTTGCAGGTCTCATCGTGATGGCTGCTGCGGGCCTGAGGGGAGCCCTGGCAATTCTGGTGACCGTGGGGGCGATCGTGCTCATGATCGCCATGGGAAATGTGCTCGGGGGGCGGGGCACGCCGCGGTGAGCCTGTATCGCGATCAGGGTGTGGTGCTGCGGACTATGCGGCTCGGCGAGGCAGACCGGATCGTGACCATGGTCACGCGTGAGCATGGCAAGGTGAGGGCCGTTGCAAAGGGGGTGCGTCGGACGACCTCGAAGTTCGGTGGCCGCCTGGAGCCGCTGTCTCATGTGGTGATGATGTGCTGGGCAGGCCGGGAGCTTGACATCATCAACCAGGCGGAGGTGATCGACAGCTTCCGCGCGATTCGCGAGAACCTGGGGCGGGTCCAGAAAGCCTACTCGATGCTCGAGGTTGTCGACCAGCTTTCCATGGAGCGTCATGTGAATCCACGGATGTACGACATGCTCGTAGGGGGGCTCAGGGTGCTTGCCACCACCGATCCCCCTTTGATGCCGGCGGCGTTTTTCTTGAAGGCGGTCGCGCTCGACGGTGCTTCACCGATCCTGGATGTCTGTGTGTCGTGCGGGTCGGACAGTGGGCTGGTCGCGTTCGACATTATCGAGGGTGGGGTGCTGTGCCGTTCCTGCCGGCGTGGACGTCCGGTGTCGCCCGGCGCTCTCGATCTGATAAGACGGATCCTCGGTGGGTCGCTTGGCTCTGCGCTGGCGGAACCCGCTGGTGAGGTTGTCGGGGAGGTGTCCGATCTGGCCGGTGAGGCGATCGAGCTACATCTTGATCGTCGATTGCGGAGCCTGCGCACAGTGTCGGGAAGCTGGTGAGAGCAGCTGGCAGCTGGTCGCTAGGTGCCTACGTGCACGTGCCGTTCTGCGCGTCGCGTTGCGATTACTGCGCGTTCGCGACTTGGGTCGATCGTGACCACCTGATGGAGCGCTATGTCACTGCGTGTGTCGCGGAGGCGCAACGGGCGTGGGAGAGCGAGAAGCTTCCCCCGGCAACCTCGGTGTTCGTCGGTGGCGGCACGCCGTCGCGCCTCGCCATAGGCGGGATAGAGAGGATCCTCGCTGTCATACCGCGCGAACCGTGCGCCGAGGTGACAGTGGAGTGCAATCCCGAGGACGCTTCAACGGAGCGGTTCGCGTCATGGCGTGATGCAGGGGTCAACCGTGTCTCGTTCGGAGCGCAATCGATGATTCCCACAGTGCTCGCAGGGCTGGGACGGCATCACGATGTAGCGTCGACGCTCTCCGCCGTGACTCTGGCCGCGGAGGCCGGGTTCACCCGGGTGAGCCTGGACCTGATCTTCGGAGGGCCAGGGGAAACCGACGCAGCATTCGAGGCCACCCTCGACGCGGTGCTCGGGCTCCAACCGCCCCCGGGCCATGTGAGCTGCTACGCGCTCACCGTCGAGCCAGGGACACCGCTTGCGGCCGATGCCGCCCGCCATCCAGACGACGATGTCCAAGCTCGCCGCTACGAGATTGCCGACGCTGTCCTGGAGGCGGCCGGATACCGTTGGTACGAGGTCTCGAACTGGGCGATCCCAGGTCAGGAGTGTAAGCACAACCGGCTCTATTGGTCCCAGGGCGACTACCGGGGCATCGGTTGCGCGGCACATTCGCATAGTTCCGGTCAGCGCTGGTGGAACGTCCGGACCCCAGAGCGCTACATATCGGCAGTCGAGCAGCTCCGATCACCCGAGGCGGCTCGCGAGGTGCTCGACCCCTCCGAGCGCGCCTTCGAGGAGCTGCTGCTGGCGGTGCGGACGGCCGACGGTGTTCCCTGGGCTGCACTTGGTGGAGATCGAGCACTCGAGGAGCTGTTCGACAGACGAGGTGACAGGGCTGTGCTCAACCTCAGGGGAAGGCTGCTTGCCAACGAGGTCGCGGCGCGTCTGGTGGTTCCTCCGTCGCTCGCCAATGCCGGCGGGGAAGGTCGTCTGCTGCGAAACGGTATCCTGCCTCAATGAACAGCGAGCAAACCGGGCTGGAACCTAGCGGCGCTGCCGACTCGCTGATGGAGAAGGTGGTGAACCTCTGCAAGCGGCGTGGGTTCGTCTTCCCGTCGGCAGAGATCTATGGAGGTTTCAGGTCGACGTATGACTACGGGCCGCTCGGCGTGCTCATGCTTCGCAATGTCAAGGACGCGTGGTGGCGCGCGATGGTGCAGTGCCGCGACGATGTGGTCGGGCTGGATGCTGCCATCCTGTCGAGTCCGAGGATGTGGGAGGCGTCGGGCCATCTCTCCAATTTCACGGACCCCCTGGTGGACTGCCGGAACTGCCATGAACGCTGGCGTGCGGACAAGATCGGCGGTACTTGCCCGGCGTGTGGCTCTGCGGATCTGACCGAGCCCCGAGCGTTCAACTTAATGTTCAAGACCTATGCAGGTCCCGTCGAGGACGAGGCCACCGTGGCATACCTACGTCCCGAGACGGCTCAAGGTATGTTCGTAAATTTTCCTGCTGTGCTCCAGACCTCCCGTAAGAAGCCACCTTTCGGCATAGCTCAGGTAGGCAAGTCGTTTCGCAACGAGATAACCCCGCAGAACTTCGTGTTCCGCACGCGGGAGTTCGAGCAGATGGAGATGGAGTACTTCGTTCCACCGGCTGAGGCAGACAGGTGGTTCGACTACTGGTGCAACGAGCGCATGGACTGGTACCGGAAGCTCGGGATCCCTGAGGAGAAGCTGCGCCTCCGACACCATGGCAGTGAAGAGCTGTCGCACTACTCGAAGGCCACTGCCGATGTCGAATTCATGTTCCCGTGGGGATTCGACGAGCTGGAGGGCATAGCGAACCGGACGGATTTCGATCTGCGTGCCCACGCCGCGGCATCAGGGGAGAAGCTCGAGTATTTCGACCAGGCCTCCGGCGAGCGCTACGTTCCCTACGTGATCGAGCCCGCCGCCGGTGCCACGCGGACAATGATGGCCTTCCTTCTGTCGGCCTACGACGAGGACGAGATAGGGGGGGAGCGGCGCACCGTGCTGCGTCTCGACCGTCGCCTAGCGCCTTACCAGGTGGCGGTGTTGCCGCTTTCGAAGAAGGAATCCCTCGAGCCATTGGCGCGAGAGGTGCTAGGCATCCTCCAGCCACTGTGCATGTGCGATTACGACGTCACCCAATCCATAGGGCGGCGCTACCGTCGCCAGGACGAGGTAGGTACCCCATGGTGTGTCACGGTCGACTTCGAGTCTCTCGAGGACCGATCGGTTACCCTGCGAGATCGAGACACCACCGAGCAGGTGAGGGTCCCCATCGACCGGCTCGCCACGGAGATGAACGACCGCCTGGCCACTTGAGGAGATGTAACCCGGCCAGCCGGTGATCGTCCAGGGCATCGACCGCGTTGGCGGAGCGCGACCCCCGGTTGGTAGCGGTACGCTCACAGGAGCCCGATCCCCAGCCAGGAGGCCTGATGTCATACGTCTACGACTTCGACCACAAGCACCGCCGCCCGCCCATGGAGATGAAGGACCTTCTCGGTGGTAAGGGAGCCAACCTGGCCGAGATGACCTCGGTGCTGAACCTCCCGGTTCCCTACGGGTTCACCATCACCACCGACGCGTGCAGGGACTACATGGCTGGTGGCTGGCCCGACGGGCTCACGGAGGAGGTTTCGAGGGCCCGTGCCCGCCTGGAGCGCAAGATGGGTAAGCGCCTCGGTGAGCCGAGCGACCCCCTGCTCGTCAGTGTTCGTTCCGGAGCGAAGTTCTCCATGCCCGGGATGATGGACACGGTGCTGAACCTCGGTCTTAACGACGAGTCCGTGGATGGCCTCGCCAAGCAGACAGCCGACGAGAGGTTCGCTTACGACTCGTACCGGCGCTTCGTGGGAATGTACGGCCGTATCGTGCTCGATCTTCCCGGCGAGGAGTTCGACCTGCTTCTGGAGGCGGCCAAGGAGCTGGCTGGCACCACCTCGGATGCAGCGGTGCCTGTGGAGCTGCTCCGCTACCTGGTGGACGCCTACCAGGAGATAGTGAAGCGCCATACTTCGAAGCCATTCCCGCAGGATCCCGATGAGCAGCTCCGCGGTGCGATCGAGGCTGTGTTCCGTTCATGGAACGGGGCGCGGGCTGTCGCATACCGGGAGCGTGAGGGGATTCCAGATGACCTCGGCACGGCGGTGAACGTGCAGGCCATGGTCTTCGGTAACCGTGATGAGCGTTCGGGCACCGGTGTCGGCTTCACACGAGACCCGGCAACGGGAGCCAAGGGCGCATACGGGGACTTCCTGGTCAACGCCCAGGGCGAGGATGTCGTTGCCGGGATTCGCAACACCGAGCCTCTATCGGCACTGAAGCGCAAGTTCCCCAAGGTCCACGAGGAGCTGCTCGGTATCTTCGCGCGGCTCGAGCATCACTACCGGGACATGTGCGACACCGAGTTCACCATCGAGCAGGGCAAGCTGTGGATGCTCCAGACCCGCGTGGGCAAGCGAACCGGACGTGCGGCGTTGAAGATGGCCGTCGACATGACGAAGGATCCCCAGATAGCCCTCACGCGCGAAGAAGCTGTCACGAGGGTGACAGCCGAGCATCTCGAGCAGATATTGCACCCTCAGTTCGCTACCAGGGATTATGCAGTGCTGACCAAGGGGCTCGGTGCCTCCCCGGGTGCCGCCGTCGGGCGTGTCTACCTGACTGCCGACGAGGCGGCTGCGGCAGCACATAGGGGTGAGGATGTCCTGCTCGTCCGCAGCGAGACCTCCCCTGAGGATGTCCATGGCATGCTCGCGGCCAAGGGTGTTCTCACTGCTCGAGGCGGATTGGTGAGCCATGCCGCAGTCGTGGCGCGCGGATGGGGCAAGCCCGCTGTGGTGGGTGCGGACTCCCTTCGTATCGAAGGCAAGTCCTTCCGGGTCGGCGAGACGGTGGTAGCGGAGGGTGAATGGGTGTCCATCGACGGGACCACCGGCGAGGTCGTTCTTGGCAAGGTTGCACTGAGCCCTGCTGAACCTACGGCAGAGTTCGAGGTCCTGCTTGGATGGGCCGACACGATTCGCAAGGGCCGTCTCGGGGTCCGTGCCAACGCCGACAATGGTCCGGACGCCACGAATGCCCGGCGAATGGGTGCCGAGGGCATAGGTCTGTGCCGAACGGAGCACATGTTCCTAGCAGACGACCGGTTACCGATAGTGCGCCGTATGATCCTCGCGTCGACCCCTGCCGAAGAGGAGGAGGCACTCGAGGAGCTTCGCATAGCTCAGAAGGCTGATTTCATCGAGATCCTGCGTGCGATGGACGGGCTTCCGGTCACGGTTCGGCTGCTGGACCCACCTCTGCACGAGTTCCTTCCTCATGTGGACGACCTTGCATTGAAAGATGCGACCATCGGGCTGACCGACGAAGAGCGGCGGCTGTACCAAGCCGCCAAGGACTGGCATGAGATGAACCCGATGCTAGGGACTCGCGGCGTGCGCCTGGGCGTTGTCAAACCTGGCTTGTATGCCATGCAGGTTAGGGCTCTCATGGAGGCCGCGCTCGAGCTCGTCGAGGCCGGTGGGCGACCCGTGGTCGAGATCATGATCCCCCTGACCGTTACGCGCGAGGAGCTGGCGTTGGCTCGGTGGTGGGTCGAACAGGCCGTGGAAGAAGCCCTTGCGGCGTCCAACGGTGCTGATGTCGGGAGGGCGGCCGGTCGGGGTGCCAAGGCCGCACAGCGCAAGGCCAAGTCACGGGCCAAGGCCGTTACCACAGCGATCATTGAGGCCGGCGCTTCGACACCAGCCGATGTGGCCGCTGCGAAGGCAGCCCTGCGCCTGGATGTCCGCATCGGCACGATGATCGAGACACCGCGAGCAGCGCTTCGAGCAGCCGAGATAGCCGAGGAGGCCGAGTTCTTCTCCTTCGGCACCAACGACCTCACCCAGATGACGTTCGGGTTCAGCCGTGACGACGTCGAAGGGCGTCTGATGGCGACTTATCTCGAGCTTGGCCTGCTGGCGCACAACCCGTTCGAGACCGTCGACGCCGACGGCGTGGGTGAGCTGGTGCGCATGGGAGTTGACAGGGGGCGCTCCACGCGCCCCGAGCTGAAGATAGGTGTCTGTGGGGAGCACGGCGGAGATCCGGAGTCGATTGCCGTGTTTGCCGCAGCAGGGGTGGACTACGTGAGCTGCTCCCCGTTCCGGGTGCCGATTGCCCGGTTGTCGGCTGCGCAGTCCGTTCTCGCAATGGGGGTGGTACCAGCCAAGGCGAAGGTGCCAGCCAAGCCCGGGGTGCCAGCCAAGCCCGGGGTGCCAGCCAAGGCGAAGGTACCAGCCAAGCCCAGGGTGCCAGCCAAGGCCGGGGTGCCAGCCAAGGCCGGCTCCGGCGTCCCGGATGCAGCCAAGGCAAGCGCTGCGACCCGAGGAAGGGCCAGGGGCAAGCCGGCATGACGCGGCCGGCTGGATCAGCCGGCAGTTCGACGCTCGTCGCACCCTCCTGGGCGCGGTACCGTGCGTCCTGTGTCCATATCGGACGAAGACGTAGCCAGGGTGCGAGCGGCCACCGACATAGTCGCGCTCATAGGTGAGCATGCCGCATTGAAGCGCCAGGGACGGCGCTGGGTCGGTCTGTGTCCGTTCCACGACGAGAAGACGCCTTCGTTCAGCGTCAACGCGGAGGAGGGTCTGTACTACTGCTTCGGATGCCAGGCATCGGGCGATGTCATCACCTTCGTGCGCCAGGTGGAGAGCCTCGACTTTGTCGAAGCGGTCAGACGGCTGGCGGAGCGAGCCGGGATCTCGATCAGGGAAGACCCGGCCACTCAGGCGGAGTGGACTCGCAAGGGGCCTCTGTACGAGGCGATGGCAAAGGCTGTCGAGCTATACCATGAGCGGCTCCTGTCGGCTCCGGATGCCGGACCCGCTCGTGACTACCTGCGATCGAGGGGTTACGACGGAGAGGTGGTAAGGCTGTTCAAGCTGGGTTGGGCACCGGAGGGCTGGGACTGGCTGGCTCGCTATCTCGACGTCGGTGACAAGGTGCTCCAAGAGGCCGGACTTGGATTCGTGAACCGGCGAGGCCGCCAGCAGGATGCCTTTCGCGGCCGGGTCATATTCCCGATATTCGACCCGTCGGGGCGTGCGGTGGCTCTTGGCGGGAGGATCCTTCCGCATTCCACCACCGGGGGCCCGAAATACAAGAATTCCCCTGAGGGGCCGCTGTATTCCAAGCGGCGTGTCCTGTATGGCCTCAACTGGGCCAAGCAGGACGTGATAGCAAGCGGGGACGTAATTGTGTGCGAAGGCTACACTGATGTGATCGCCTTCTTCAGAGCCGGCATGCCGAGGGCGGTGGCGACGTGCGGGACTGCCCTCGGTGAGGAGCATTTCAGGCTCTTGCGCAATTTCGCCAAGCGCGTCGTGCTTGCCTACGACGCTGACGCCGCAGGGCAGGCTGGAGCCGGACGGGTCTACGAGTGGGAGAGCCGTCACGAGGTGGACGTGGCCGTGGCGGCGCTGCCTCCGGGCTCGGACCCGGCGGATCTTGCCATACGCGATGTGCAGGCACTTCGTGATGCCGTAGAGGGGGCCAAGCCGTTCCTGGCGTTCCGAGTCCAGCGGATCCTAGACGCAGGGGACCTGGACACCGCCGAGGGACGTGCCAGAGCAGCCGAGGCCGCGGTGGCGGCTGTGTCAGAGCATCCTGACAGCCTGGTGAGGGATCAGTACCTGATGATGGTGGCGGACCGCTGCCGGTTGGATGCGGCTGCCCTGCGGGAATGGTCACGTAACCCGACGCTTGCGGGCTCGAGAGAGCGATCCGCAAGGAGCGAGCCCCGGTCTGGGGCGGTGCACCCAGGCAGCGGTCGCACCAGCCCCAACCGGCCAGAGGGTGCCGCCGAGCATCGTGGCGACAGAGACCGTGGGCATGCGGGACGGGACCGCCAGGAGGCAAGCGCGCGCGCGGAGCTGGAAGCCCTTCGCTATGCGATACACCAGCCAGAGCTCGTGGCCAACGGCTTGGAAACAGTATTGTTCGGCGTTGAGCTGTTCAGGGATGCGTTCGATATTCTGGCCGCATCGGATGGCCTGCACCAAGCTATAAGCCATGCCCAAGGGAGGGATCCCAGGGTGGCTGACCTGTTGAGGCGCCTCGCAGTGGAAGAGCCTGTCGACCCACCGGAGGATGTGATCGTCCAGCTGACGCGCATGGCGACACGGCGGGTGCTCGCGGCGATGGAGGTAAGGGGCCGGCTCCAGCCCGAGGAGGCAACCGATCTCGCGTTGGAGGTGCGCTCCGTGCGGGCCGATCTGGATGCACTCGATGACCAGCCCGGCGCCGCTGCTGCGGCTGCCCGGTTGCTAGCCTGGTTGATAGGGTGGGGCGAGGAGGAGGAATGACGGAGGTTCGCCCAGCGGCCGGTGAGATGGAGCCGCTACCTGAAGTGCTGGGTGGGTCAGGCTTCGACAGGTTGCTCGAGACCGGGTCAAGGCGTGGTTTCCTGACGCCGGAGGATCTGGTCGAGGTGCTCCAGGATGTAGAGCTGAGCCACGAGCTCATCGACGAGGCAGTCTCCCAGGTGCGTTCCAGAGGAATTGAGTTGGTAGATGTCGTGCGCGACGAGGTAGCTCCAAGAGCCGATCTGGAGCGTGTCACGGGATCTGCCGGGGATGTTCCCGTTCCCGACAGTGGCCTTCCCGCCGGGGCGGACCGCAGAGCACGGCGCGCGGACGCAACTGGGGCGGATGGCGACTCGTCGGCGCGGCCGCCCGTGCGACCATCACGCACCAGCCAGCGGACGGCTTCCGTGGAAGGGGGAGGTGGGGCTCCTGGTTCCGATCCCGTCCATACCTATCTGAAGGAGATAGGTAAGGTCCCACTGCTCAACGCGGAGCTGGAGGTGGAGCTTGCCAAGCGTATGGAGTCAGGTGCCGGTGCTGCATTACGCCTGAATGCGATCATGGCCGGCCAGGGGACGGCAGTTCGTGATGCGGAGGAGCTGGACTGCCTTCGCAGGGAGGTCCAACGTGGCCAGCAGGCCAAGGAGGCTTTGATAGAGGCCAACCTCCGCCTGGTCGTCTCCATAGCCAAGCGCTACCGGAACCGAGGGCTTGCTTTCCTGGATCTCATACAGGAAGGGAACCTGGGTCTGATGCGGGCAGTCGAGAAGTTCGACTACACGAAGGGGTTCAAGTTCTCGACGTATGCGACCTGGTGGATACGCCAGGCGATCGCCAGGGCACTAGCTGATCAGGGACGCACTATTCGCATTCCAGTACACATGGTCGAAACCATCAATAAGGTTGTCCGGGTCCAGCGCCAGCTCCTCCAGGAGCTGGGTCGTGAGCCGACCGTCGAGGAGATCGCAGGACGGGTGGAGTTCACGATCGAGCGGATCCGCGAGATACAGCTGATTAATCAGGACACCGTCTCGCTGGAGCAGCCGATAGGCGAGGAGGAGGATTTCAGCCTGTCAGACCTGATAGAGGACCGTGCGGCCGAGGTGCCCGATGACGTGGCCACGCGCGCGATGCTGCACGACGCGATCCTCGACGCGCTGGCGGCGCTGCCGGAGCGGGAGCGGGAGGTGATGGCAATGCGCTTTGGCATCGACGACGGCCGGATACGCACTCTCGAGGAAGTGGGCAAGACCTTCGGTGTGACACGTGAGAGGATTCGTCAGATAGAGGTCAAGACCCTGGCGAAGCTCAGGCATCCGAATGCATCCGAGCGATTGCGGGACTTTCTGGACGAGGCCTGACTGGCCAGGTCCGGCGATACTCACTGGGTTCTCGATCGGCAAAGCCCCCGAGGTCTGCTGGGCTGCTATCTTGACGGAGTCGGCCAGGAAGGCGCGATGACATGGACCTGGTGGCATGCGCGGTCCGGGGTAGCTGCGTTCCGCCTGGTGGCGTGATTTAGCTCGTCAGCTCGTCGAGCAGCTCGGGCACATGCTCGAGCATCTCTGAGGCGCCTGGACGGTCCCCGAGCACCACCGTGGCGATGGCGACGAAGCGCCCCACGGCGTCGGCGATTCCCGCTTTCACGGCGACCTCGATGTCGTGGGCTGTATCGCTGACGATCCGGGTGACCGTGCGCCGGATCGAGATTCCAATGGCCAGCGCAGTGACGTCGACGAGCACCAGGACGACGACAACGGGAGTTTCCCAGCTCACGAGGCCACCAGGTACGGCCCGGCGGTGGGGTACGCCTGGGCGATCGCGTCGGTCACGTCAATCACCGACCATCCAGAGGGGTCGGCCGGATCGGGGGTGAACTGGAGCAGGTGGCTCTCCGGCGAGCGAGCGTAGACCACCGCGTGGCCGGCCTCGGGATCCCAGATGGCTGAGAGCATTGCATCCTCCATGTCAGGTGCCGGGGGCGCCGGCGTAGGTGTGGCCGGCCCGGTTCCCGGTACGGAGCTCGATCCGTACTGGACCCAGTTGGCCTTTACTGTGTCGAGTGTGGCTATGGCGCCGCTCGGGTCGCCTGACCAGGTCCCCCACGGGCTCTGCGCCCAAGCCGTCACCGCTGAGGCCGCGTCACCGGAGCGCAGCGCCGAGAGGATCGCGCCGTAGTCCCCGTTCTCGAGCGTGGTGACGGTCGCAGCGATGCCCTCTGACCAGGTCGGATAGTTGCGGACCCCGACCCAGTTGTAGGTACTTGCGCCGGGCTCGGGCTCCGTCGTGTCATCCGCGTTGTCTCGGGCCCGGGTGCCTTCCTCGGCCGCGACCGCCACGAGGGCCTGGAGTGCCCCGAGGCTCGGCGCGATGCCAAGACCATCGAGCACGTCGGTCGCCCACTCGAGCTCGGTGCCTGCCATCAGCCGCGCACTCGTCTGAGGCGAGGGTTGCGACGCTTGGCGACGGCCGAGTCTCGCCTGGTGGAGGCGGCGAGGATCGCCCGGGCCCGGGGAAGGGGCACGTGCTCTCGGCGCGCGATGGAGCGCGCTACCGCCTGGAAGCCCGGGTGTCGGTTGCTCACCGACGCCGGCGGCTTCGCCGACGGCTGCCGCTGCGCTCGAAGCGGCCGGTGCGGGGGTTGCGCTTGGGGGTGCGTGCCATGGTATTTCCCTTCTTTCGAGCCCTCTTGCCGAGGGATTCGTATATGGCGATGGCGGTCAGGACGGGCATCGGGTCCTCGGCGGCCGTAGGCGGCCGGCTCGGTCGAGTCTCCAGCTGTAGACAGGCCGCCGGCGAGGGGGCCGGCACGTCATCGGCCGACCCAGACCCAGGCCGGAGCAGCGCTATAGGCACCCAGCTCGATGGTGCCGCCGGCGGGAACGAAGAACGTCCCGGAAGCGAGGCCGGTCGAGGTGCCATTCACGCTTACCGTCACGGCGGTGCCTCCGGCCACATACACATCGACGTCTACCCCGGTGTCGTTGGTGACCGACGTCGATGCTGCGGGGACTGCTGGCGTTGCGACATCGAGCGGGTTG
>JAJZJN010000141.1 GCA_021851165.1 Actinomycetes bacterium | reverse complement strand
CCCGTCGGATGCGACGAGCCAGTAGCCGCGGCCGTCGGGGGTGGCAGCCATGCCGACTATCGGCTTGTCGAGAGGCTTGCCCCCCATGGAGCCGTAGAACGCGGCATCGCCGAAGGAGTACACAGACCCGGTCGACGTTGCCGCCCAGTAGCCCGCCACCCCCCCGCTGGCCTGGCTGGCCACATTGAACCAATCCGATTGAAGTCCGAAATCGGCAGCGAAGCTGCTACCGGAAAGCGACACCGTACCCGATTGGCCCACCAGGGACATCTCGACGACCCGGCCACCCATATCCCCGTAGCCATTCCTCTGTGTGACATCCACCGATTCGAGCGTCCCGATCTGGGGAAAGGTGCTCTCAATAGTCCCCACCGGCACCTGGGCCTGCCAATTGTGGTGGGGGTTGCACGCCCCAGGGACACACACGGCATCGCCGGCGTCAACAACGGGCAGGAACTGGCTTGGGGCCGTATAGCCGCCGGTCGACGAGGAGTAGAAGGTCGTGGCCACATTCCCGTCCGGCATGAACACCACCACACCAGCGGTGTCCATGGTCGCCTGGTCGGTGACAGGTGTCTCGTTGAGAAGTCCCTGGTAGCTCTGACATCCTTCGTCGCATATGTCGGCGTAGCCTCCGACGCTCCCGAGGTTGCTCATCACATATGAGCGCGCCGCTACGGCCTGGGCCTCCAGCTCCTGGAAGCCCCAGGGCTGCCCCTGGGGGCCTGCGCCGCCTATCGATCCCCACGACGCCGGCGATTCATTCGGCACGACACCAGCCACGTACTGCTCCAGTGGCAAGGTATTGACCGTGCGCAGAGCACCCGAGGCGTTCACCATCGCCTCGATCGATCCTCGTACGGTCATGTTCCCCCCGGCAAGACACAGCTGCAAGGCTTCCTCGGAAGCATCCGGTGCCCCGAGGGCAGGGTTCACCGCAGGAGTTGCAACAGGGTCCACCACACTGCTCAATACGGGAGTGGCAGGCCACGGGCCGGCGCAACCCGAGCCCTGGTAGACGTCGAAGTGCCCGGGACTGCCAACCGGGACCATCTCTGCTGCCTGACCCCCAGCGAAGGACGCCGTTCCGATGCTGAAGGGAGACCCGGACGTGATAATCGTGAAGTTGCCGTCGTTCTGACTGAGGACGACTCGCACGTTGGTCGCCTCCGCACCCGAGGTGAGAGTGCCTATTGTCGTCGGCCCGGATGTCGTCTGGCCATAGTAATGCTGGAGAATCTGGCCGTACGACATGTGCGACAATGCGTATCCGAGCGCTCCCCACTGGCCCATGCCGATCCCCGGTCCCCACCCATGACCGACAAGCGTCACGTCCCCGAACGCGTACGCAGCTGCCGAAGGGGGTAGGCCCACCACCCCGAGCAGGCCGCTCAGCACGACGACACTGCTCGCGACCATGCGCCAGGCTCTACGACGGATCACATGTACCTGCACGATGCGGTCATGCTATACGGCGGCGGCGTCCCGACCCCGGCATGCACCCGGTCCCTTCCAGGCGTCCCGACCCCGGCATGCACCCGGTCCCTTCCAGGCGTCCCGACCCCGGCATGTAGCATCATGGCCGATGAGCGGGCGAGAACCGACGACAGCCTCAGTGCGACGCGTTGCCCGCAAGGCATTGAGCGTCTCGCGCGACCTCGCCGACCCGAGCTCCCCTACGAGGCGGCGGCTACACCTCGGCTGCAATACCCCGTACTGGGAGCTCGGTGACAATGATCTCGTCCGCATGGCCTACACCATGCTCCTGCGCCGCGAGCCGGATGACCACGGTCGTACCGAGCTGACCAGCCTCCTGGCACACCACGCGATCGGGCCGTTCGACGTGGTGGATCGCATCCGAGCCTCCGACGAGTTCCACGCAACGGCTCCTCTGGGACCGGCAAATCTCGGGCACTCCCTGCACGCGAGCCGTCGGCAGTTCATCCTGGGCCTCCCGCCCGCGCGGCGCATCGTAGACCTGGGCGGCAGCCATACCAATCACCAGTGGGGGGCGTTCGTCGCGATGGGCTACCCGTACGACTTCGACGAGCTGGTCGTGGTCGACCTGCCCTCGGGCGAGCGCCACCCTGTCTACCGGTCCTCGGAATACGAGGATGTATCGACACCGCGCGGACCCGTTCGATACCGCTTCCAATCGATGACCGACCTGTCGTTCGCGGACACCGGAACAGTGGATCTGGTCTACAGCGGTCAATCCATCGAGCACGTCACGCCGGCGGACGCCAATGCCGTCCTTGGCGAGGTCAGGCGGGTGCTACGGCCCGGCGGCTATCTGGCGCTCGACACACCCAACTCCGCGGTATGCCGACTCCAGCAGGAGGATTTCATAGATCCCGACCACGAGTTCGAATACAGCCTCTCCGAGCTCACTGCCAAGGTGTCGGAGGCCGGATTCGAGGTGTGCGACACGCGAGGGCTCAACTACGCAGGGCACTCGGTCGCTCGCGGCATATTCGACCAGGCAGAGGTGGCGGCCAATACGGGGGTCTTCTTCGACGCTGCAAAGTGCTACCTGCTCGCGCTGCTCTGCAGGGCACCCCGGTAGCCGCCGTCTTCGAGGCTTGCGATGCGTATCGACCAGGTAATCCCCTCCCTAGTGGGCCGGGACGCTATAGGCCTTCACACCATCGAGGTCCGCGCCGTGCTCCGATCAGCAGGATTCGACTCTGACATCTATTACAGCACCTGCACCCCCGACGTGGCACATGAAGGCTATCCGGTGGCCGACCTCGGCAGCGACAGCAGGGATCGCTGGCTGCTGTACCAGTCGTCGATCGGCAGCCCGGTGGCCGACATCTTCCTCGATCGCCCCGAGCCGAAGATCGTGAACTACCACAACATCACGCCCGCATCACTGCTGGCCCCCTGGGAGCCGGACGTCGCATTCGAGGTTGACCTGGGCCGCAGGCAGTTGGCGCGCATGGCCACATCCAGCCGGCTGGCCGTAGCCGACTCGACGTTCAACGAGGGCGAGCTGCTCGCTGCGGGCTTCACGACCACGACCGTGGTCCCACTGCTCATCGACTTCTCTGCAAGGAGCGCCGACCCAGACGAGGCGACCGCCGAGCGCCTGCGGCGTGCACGTCGCCGGGGTGGAGCAGACCTCGTCTTCGTCGGCAAGGTATCCCCTCACAAGGCCCAGCATGACCTCGTCAAGGCCTTCGCTCTCTACCGGCGCGTCTACGATCCGCGGGCCCGCCTCCACCTCGTCGGCTCCCCGCTTGGCGAGCGCTACATCGCTGCCTTGCGCCGCGCCATAGAGGAGCTCGACTTGGCCGATGCCGTCGAGATCACGGGATCGGTGACCTCTGGCGAGCTCGCTGCGTACTACTCTGTGGCGGATGCCTTCGTGTGCGCATCCGACCACGAAGGATTCTGCGTGCCGCTGGTCGAGGCAATGGCGAGTAACCTCCCGATCGTGGCATACGGGGTCGCCGCCGTACCCGAAACCGTTGGCAGAGCAGGGCTGGTCATCCCGACCAAGGATCCGCTCTACCTGGCTGCTGCCATAGACAGGGTTGTGACAGACGATCCACTGCGCGATGCCCTGACCAAGGCCGGCCGGAAAAGGGTGGCCGAGCTATCGATCGAGACCTCCAGGCGACGATTCCGGGACGCGGTGCGCGCCACCGTGGAAGCAGCAGGCCACCAGCCATCCAGATAGCTCGTTTCCCGGATAGCTGGCTTGGTGCCGGCCGACCGGAGCCGTCAAGACGCCTCGACGGCGTCGCTTCGCAGTGCCAGGAGGGCATCGACGAGCATCGATCCGGCCTGCGCGATCTGTAGCTCGCCAAGGCGTTCGCGTCCGGCTTGGGCAAGGGACTCCCGCAGGACCGGATCGGCAATCACCCGGTGCACCGTGTCCGCGATCTCGACTGGGTTCTTCGTGTCAAATAGCAATCCCGCAGAACCGAGCACCTCCGGCACTGCCCCGGCAGCATACGCGCACACCGGCACCCCAAATGACATTGCCTCGACGAGAGGAGCGCAGAACCCCTCATGCTCCGACGCCGTGACAACGACATCTGCGGTGCTGTAGCACGCGGCGAGCCGGGATGTCGTGACGTGCCCGTAGAACCTGACCGCCCTCGCGATGCCCAGCTCAGCCGCATACGCCTCCAGCGCACCTGCATAAGACGCTATGGCCACCCTCCCGATCACATCCAGATGCGCCAGGGGATCATGACGGCGTCTGTAGGCGAGCAGGGCGACCAGCACGTCCTCGATTGCCTTGTTAGGGGCCAATCGGCCCACCGCCAGCCAACGCGCTCCGTCGTCGCCGGCAGCCCTATCAGCGCACTCGTTCTCCGCGGGCACCACCGAGTGCTGCGACATCGCGACGATAGGCGGTATGGCCAGTGTCGAGCGGAAACCCACCTCCAACAGGTCGACGCGATTGAACTCCGATACCGCAATGCCGAGGTCAGCTCGCGCTGCCAGCCTCACGAGCTCCTCCCTGGCGCGCAGCTGCAGACGGGCTACTGGGTTGTCCCACGGAGCAAAGAATCTCGCGGGCGTGATGTTGTGGTAATTCACAACGAGGCACTCCGCACGCTCCTCCAGGAACGCCACGATTCCGGACGCGGTCGCCATCTGGTACACGAGGACATCGCCCGGCTCGCAGTCCTCGCGATAGGCAAGCATCGGCCTGGTCGACAGATCGGGCGCACCTCCACCCGCTGGGTGAGAGCCCGCCACGTCTCCCCGGGGGCCGGACTGGGAGGGTATCTCGACATATATCTCGGATCGGATTCCTCTCGCCCGCAGTAGCTCACGCAGAGCGATCGTGTGTTCGCCAACGGCATCTCCCCGATGCAGCACCGGCAGGAACTGATGGACCCCGCCAGACCCTCCCGGAACGAGCACAGGGGGATTCAGCTGCACGGGGGTCATGGCGCCCTGTAGCCCACGACAGCGAAGGTTCCCGTAGGGACGTCTCCATCCCTGTCATGGGCCGGCCGCGCTCTGGCACTGCCGCTGGTACCGAGATGAACCTCGACACGCTCGGCACCTTCGATGCCCATGATCGCTGCCCATGTCTCGGGCCGTAACGGGCGGCCCGGCAACAGGTCGGATGCGACCACCGGCACCGACTTCTCCCACGTATCCAGATCCGTCCCTATGACAACGACGGGTCGGCCACTTGCCACAGCACAGAGACCCAGCCTGATTGAGTCGACGGCACGAGGTCCCCCGTCACGGTCTACGAAACCACTAAGGATCAGTCCACCAAGCGACCCGGCCTCTATGCCTGCCAGGTATGACCGGGCGCCCGCCACGCGAACATCCAGACCGCGCTCGGCAGCATCCCATGCCTTCGCACCACGTGGGTCGACTCCGCACACGGCGAAACCGGCCTGAGCCAGAGCAACGAGCAGGCTGCCGTCCCCGCATTCGGCATGGACCACTCGACCATCGGCGGGCCCGGCGGATCCCTCGGACCTGAGCCAGGCTGCCAGGTTGCCGGCCCATTGCGCCGTGGAAGGCGGATCGTAGAGCCATGCAGGCGCGGCAATCGGCTCGATCTCGCTGCCCACATAGGACTCTACGGCTGTCGTGCGTGCATCGAGGAAGCGGAGGGCATCACGAGCCGCCTCCAGGCCGGCCACCAGAGGTGCTACACGGGCAATGTCGGCCACCAGCGGCTGCACCACCTGTGCCGCCAGCTCATCCACGGCTCTGCCGACGCGCTCTTCGATCATGGAGTCGACCGCGCGGGCCAATGACCGCGGAACCACCCGCCGCAGGGCGCCTCGAGTCCCCCTCCGCGGAGCCGGCCCCGACTCACCAGGCAATATTTCCCTGCTGGTCGCCAGGTAGCGGCTGCTGGCCAGATGGCCGCTCGCATCATCCGGCACTTGGCCGGGCACGCCGACAGCGTCCTGAAGGCGCCGGAATGCATCTGCGAACCCCCAGGAAAGCCCTCCCTGAGGACTGTGACGCATGAAAGCCGCCCGTAGCTCTTCGAGAAACGACTCGGGCGTCGAGGCCGCGTCTGGCCGCGCTCGGTCTGGCCGGGATGGGTCCTGCCGGCTCATGCTCACGACCTCCGTAACACTGGCTCGGCTGTTCGCTTCGGCGGCTGTTGCCAGTGCTCAGGGTACAGCAGCGAGCGATGTAACAGGTTCTTGCAGAACGAGGCAGCCCGTAGAACCCTCGAACGGGGCGGCGAAGGAGAAGATCCCCCCGTCGGAGGCGACGAGCCAGTAGCCCGACGACGTCCGG
>JAJZJN010000140.1 GCA_021851165.1 Actinomycetes bacterium | reverse complement strand
GCGCCCGCTGCGCCGTCTCAGCCCAACGCCGGGCTGCCCCAGGTGGTCGATGGGCATATGCACTATGACCTCACGCCGGATCAGCTCGCCGCGCACCACGCTCGCTTCGTCTCCGAGCTCGGCATCAGCATCATAGGTGGCTGTTGCGGCACGACACCACAGCACCTTGCGGCTGTGGTCGACCGTTGCCGTGAGCTCACCCCTTCGCCACGGCAGCCCGTCTACGAGCCTGGGGCCGCTTCCATCTACAGCCACGTCCCATTCCGCCAGGAGACCTCCTTTCTCGTTGTCGGCGAGCGAACGAACGCGAACGGCTCCAAGCGCTTTCGCGACGCGATGCTCACCGGCGACTGGGACACCACCACGGCAATGGCGAAGGACCAGGTGAAAGAGGGGGCACACGTCCTCGATGTGTGCGTGGACTATACGGGAGCCGATGGCCAGGCAGACATGGAACAGGTGGCCAGCCGGCTGGCCACCCAGTCGAGTGCTCCTCTCATGGTCGATTCGACCGAGGCGCCTGTCGTACGTACAGCGCTCGAGTGGCTCGGCGGGCGCGCCATCCTCAACTCCGTCAACCTTGAAGACGGAGACGGCCCCGGCACACGCCTCGACAGCTTCCTTACCCTTGCACGTGAGTACGGTGCAGCTGTCGTATGCACCTGCATCGACACATCCGGCCAGGCGCGTACTGCCGAATGGAAGCTGTCTGCTGCCAAGGCGATCCACGACCTGGCGACCAGCCGCTACGGCCTGGAGCCCACCGACCTCCTGTTCGATCCGTTGGTGCTGCCTCTTTCCACGGGTATGGAGGAATCCCGCCGCGACGGCCTGGAGACCATCGAGGGAATCCGACGCATCAAAGCCGAGCTGCCTGGCGTGTCAACGATCGTAGGGCTGTCGAATGTGTCCTTCGGACTGGCTCCTGCTGCACGGCACGTCCTCAACTCGATGTTCCTTCATGAATGCGTAGGAGCTGGCCTGGACGCGGCCATCGTGAATGCTGCACGGATCATGCCGCTGTCGAAGATAGACGAACGGACCAGGCAGGTGTGTCTGGATCTCATCTACGACCGTCGCCATGACGGCTACGACCCACTGGCCGAGCTGCTGGCGATATTCGAGGGTGTGTCCGCGTCTGCCACAACCACCGAGGACCGGTCTGGCTGGCCGATCGAGCGCAGGCTTGCCCAGCGGATAGTGGACGGCGACCGCAACAATCTGGAGCAGGATCTGGACCAAGCATTGCAGGCCGGTCATGGAGCACTCCAGATCGTTAACGAGATGCTCCTGGATGGGATGAAGACGGTAGGTGCGCTGTTCGCGTCCGGCGAGATGCAGCTCCCGTTCGTGCTGCAGTCGGCCGAGACGATGAAGGCCGCAGTGTCCTACCTGGAGCCTCACATGGAGAAGGCCGACCAGGGGGGGAAGGGAACGGTGGTTCTGGCCACTGTCAAAGGTGACGTCCACGACATCGGCAAGAACCTGGTCGATATCATCCTCACGAACAACGGCTACGCAGTGGTTAACCTGGGGATCAAGGTCGGCATCGCAGACATTCTCACCGCGGCCACCGAGCATCAGGCAGACGCGATTGGGATGAGCGGGCTGTTGGTCAAATCCACGCTCGTGATGCGCGAGAACCTCGAGGAGATGAATGTCCGAGGCATGTCCGAGATCCCGGTCCTGCTCGGTGGTGCCGCCCTTACCCGTACCTATGTGGAGCGAGACCTGAGAGGCGTGTACGAGGGGCGCCTGTTCTACGGCAAAGATGCTTTCGAGGGGCTGCGCACCATGGAACGCCTTGTCGAGATGAAGCGCACTGGTGAGGACGACGATGACTTCGGAAGGACCATAAGCGATCGGAAGACGCCCCAGAGACGAAGTGACGCCGCCGCTGAGGCACGTGCGGCTGGGATAGAGCTGCCGACACGCTCCCCGGACGTTGCCATGGACAACGTCGTGTTCCAACCCCCCTTCGTCGGTACACGTGTGGCCAAAGGCATCGCTCTGGACGCGATTGCCGGTTATCTGAACCTTACAAGCCTCTTCCGCAACCAGTGGGGATACCGGCCTGAGGCAGGCGAGACCGATGCCGACTTCAAGGAGAGAGTCAGCGCCATCCTGCGCGAGGAGCTCGATAAGGCAAAGGCTGCAGATCTACTTGTACCTCAGGTTGCCTGGGGCTACTTCGCAGTCAACTCCGAAGGTGACGACCTGGTTGTATGGAGTGACGAGCGCCGTGAGAAGGAGCTGACACGCTTCAGCTTCCCCCGCCAAGTACAAGAGCCCTGGCTCTGCATCGCAGACTTCTTCCGCAGCACCGACTCGGGGGAGGAGGACTTTGCAGCCTTCCAACTGGTCACTATGGGTCCTGCGGTCTCAGAGGAGGCTGCGCGCCTGTTCGCGGATGACCGCTATACCGATTACGTCCGTCTCCACGGACTTGGCGTCGAGATGGCCGAAGCTCTCGCAGAATACTGGCACTGGCGCGTCCGTGACGAATGGGGATTCGCCTCGGAAGACGGTCCGACGTTGACGGGTCTCTTCCGGCAGCAGTACAGGGGAGGCAGGTACTCATGGGGCTATCCTGCCTGCCCCAACCTGGAGGATAATGCCAAGGCAGTCGATATTCTCGGTGGAGAGCGTATTGGCGTGTTGGTCAGTGAAGGCTTCCAGCTCCATCCCGAGCAGACCACGGTCGCGATCATCTGCCATCATCCTCAGGCCAAGTATTTCATCACGTGAGGACGTGAACACTTAGATACACCTCTACCCAGGCATAGGATCGTAGAGTGCCAGTAACAAGCGGAGTGGGATCGAGACCATCTGGAGTCGAGCCCCATTTGCCGATCGATATCGGGCACGACTCCATCAAGGTCCTCGTCGTCGACGACCATGCACTGCTGCGTGCTGGGACGAGGCGCATACTTGACGAGGCTGGGCACTTTCACGTGGTGGGCGAAGCCGAAAATGCCATGAGCGCCATCACAATGGCGAGCGAGCTGAGCCCTGACATCGCGCTGGTGGACATCAGCCTGCCAGATCTAAACGGCATCGAGCTGGCGCGACACCTCGTATCGGCCTGTGAGGAGCTGAGGGTGGTCGTCCTGACCGCCTACGACGACGACGACTATGTTCGCGAGGCCCTGGCTGCCGGAGTATCCGGTTACCTGCTCAAGACCATGCCAGCGGGAGACTTCGTAGCAGCCCTGCGCCAAGTGCACGCGGGGGCAACTGTGTTCGATCCGTCGCTGCCAACCACCGGAGCGCACCCATCCGGGCAGCCGGACCCGGCGCAATATGCCACGCTCACATGGCGGGAGCACGAGGTGATGGATCTCGTCGCTGCTGGCCTCGCCAACAAAGCAATAGCACTGCGGCTGTCGATCAGCCCCAGAACGGTCGAGGCACACCTGAACCGCATCTTCTCCAAGCTCGGTGTCTCGTCACGGACAGAGCTGATCCGCTTGGCCATCGAACAGGGCCTTGTCCAGTTGGGAGGAGCACCTACCGCTCTCCCGGCTCACGACGTCATCACCGGTCCCAAGCTCTAACCGTAAAGTGGGTCCGAACGGCGTGCGACGAGTTGGCCAGGCTCCGATCATACCCACCGACCGTCACGTAACAGAAGCGGCCGAGCGCGCTGCATGGGTGTCCGAGCCCTGGCGTGATGGAAGGTTCTGGCTCGCTGAACTTGCCGTCCTCGTGATCTGGCTCGGACGGCTCACCGTGGACCTCTCCCTCGGACACGGTATAGCCCCGATGGCGCCAGAGTACACGACCGTTGCGCTGTTCTTGGTGCCGGTGCTCTATACGGCCCTGACGTTCGGTGCCACGGGTGCAGCCATAACGAGCGCGTGGGTGGCCCTTCTCACGATCCCCCGCTCACTGGGCTACGAGCACGAGGGGGTCGTCGTAGGGGCATGGGCAGACTTCATCCAGGTGACCATTCTCGTCGCCATGGCAATCCTGGTCGGTCAGCGAGTTGCATCAGAACGAACGTCCCGCCTCCGAGCGGAGGTGGCCCGCCTCGCTCACCTTGAGGCCGAGATCCGTTACAAGGGCTTGTTCCGGGCCAACAGCTCACCAGTGATGCTCCTGGACCCCTCCGGGAGGGTGGTCGAAGCAAATCCGGCGGCGACGAGGCTGTTCCGCCATGCCGGGGGCGCCCACGACCTGACCGGGTTCGAGGGCAGGTCGTTGTCGGAGCTGCTGGGTGCCGAAAGCGCCCGTGCCGTCCAAGAGGTTGCCAATGCCGCGCTCGCAGCCCGAGACTCGCCCGTCTCAGGCGAGCCACTGCATATCGATACTCTCCTCACCTCGGTGTTACTGCGTCCTACAGCCACTTCCATAGGAGCAATGCCAGAGCATCCAGTAGCGCAAGTGGTGCTGGAGGACGTGACCGAGGAGACCCGTCAGAAGCAATCGGTAGAGGCCTACGCGACTCAGGTGCTTCTGGCGGAGGAGGAAGAGCGCCGTCGCATATCGCGCGAGCTGCATGACGGGCCTTTGCAATCGCTCGTTCACCTCTGCCGCCAGCTAGACCTTGCCGTGGCTCACCAGACCCAGACGCCTCGGCCGACCACTGCATCTGGGCCGGCGATGCCAGAGATGCCGGCGATGCCAGCGATGCCGGCGATGCCAGCGCAGTGCGAAGAATCCCTGGCGCAAGAGCTCAGCGACATACGAAGCGTCGCCGAAGGCTTGGTCGACGAGGTTCGAGCGATAGCCAGGGGCCTACGCCCGTCCATCCTGGACGATCTCGGACTCGTGGCCTCCATCCGACAGCTAGTCGCAGACCTCGATCGCTCCAGCACCATGACGACTTCGTTTGCCACGACGGGGACGGCGCAGCGCCTGCCTGAAGGCACGGAGCTGACCGCATTTCGTATCACCCAGGAAGCTGTCTGGAACGCGGCACGACATGCCAACGCGAATCGGATAGCTGTCGGGCTTGCCTTCGAGCCAGAGGGTGTACGTGTCCTCATAACAGACGATGGCTGCGGCTTCGACACAACCCGGGGTACCGCCCAGCTGCATCGCGGAGCGTTGGGGCTTGCCGGCATGGCCGAGCGCGCTCGGCTGGGAGGAGGGCGCCTCCAGATCCACTCGGCCCCCGGCAAGGGCACCACCATTGAGGTTTGGCTGCCGGTGCCCCATGTGCTGCCCACCGCTCCTTCCAGCCTCGTTGGACCCATGGGAGGACACCGTCCGTAGCCGTCCAACCGCTGGGGGAAGTTGATTGGCGCGTCATCGCCTTGTCATGTGACTGCAATAGTCCTGACCAGGCACTAGCCCCGCTCGTGAGGCATGATCGTAGGTATGAAACCTGTGGAGCCGCTCGTGCTCGAATCGTGCCACAGCACATGGCTATTCGATACCGATCACATGCGCTTCAGGCGCGTCCTGAAGGGACTGGATCTTGATGCGCACAATGCATCGACGGCATGGCGCCCTTATTTCGGACTGGATATGGACCCCGACTCGGAATCGTTCGTTGTGCTGCTGAACGCCGAAGGCACACGCCTACTCAGGTCCTGGCGCCATGTGGAGCACTGTGCTCAGTGCGGCGGGGAGCCCACCGGCGAGGTGTCGCTGGCAGAGCTTCGCAGCAGCACGCGCGCCTGATCTCTCGTATCAGGGCAGCTAGGCCCTATCTCGCGCCCAATTGCTCCCCACCATGAGTGGAAGTCTGGCCTCCGGCGTGACGTCTCCGCTACGCTTTGTGCTTGACGTGATCCACGACAAGATGCTCGCTTGCTCACGAGCGCCGGGTCTCTGACCGCCAAGGGCTGCGCGCGGCGATACCGAGGGGAGATTGCCAGACATGACAGTGGAGAGCCCCCGACCAGAGGGGCCCTGGCCTGATGGTCAGCACTCATCTACGGATCTTGTGCGTTCAATGGCATTGTCATCTGCCGAATTGTGGCAGCAAATGCTCGAACGCCTCGACCAGGTGCAACAGAGCCAAGTCGCACTGGCACGCGCTATCGAAGAGCTCGGCGCCATCGTCCACAATGCCCTCTCCGGCACCGTCGAGGCAATCCCTGATGCGATAGTACCGGTCTCAGAGGACTTCGCCGTAGGCTCCCCGAGCTTGCCGCCATCGCCAGCACCGCAACCTCCCGGCGATGCGAGCCAAGCCGTCGTTGACGCCCTGTTGGGTGGCGCAGCACCCCCGACTCCTCCGGCCGCGCCACCCGCGGCACCTCAGGCCTCAGCTCCTCCGGCACCCCCAGCTCCTCCAGCC
>JAJZJN010000139.1 GCA_021851165.1 Actinomycetes bacterium | reverse complement strand
GTTGACTTCAAGTCGGACGCTGCCCGTGGCGCAGGTCTAGCTTGTGCCATTCAACCACCTCCTGGGGCCGTGATGCCGACCATCAACGCAGTCCGGCTGTGATGGCAAGAGCAGCCACCAGCGCTATGAGCATGTAGGCGACGTAGGCCTGGAGCTTGCCGGATTGGAGACGCTTCGCAGCACCCACGATCGCCATCAGGCCCCTGGCTGCAGGCCGGTACAGGTATGCCTCGGCGGGGTCTGTCACCCGGGCTGTGTACTCGACATGCGCGGCGCCTTCCTGGGCCGCCTGCTCACCTGCGTCGAGGATCTGCACTTCACGGCGGGTGCCCAGAAGGTTCGCCAGCACGTAGCGCAGGGGATTTCCGAAGCCGAAGGCAGAGTAGCTCGCGGGGCCTGCCACGCCATCGGTGGCGGAATGCCAGGCGGGGACCCTCCGCACGCGCCGGTAGCGACCACCTGAGAGCACGACGGCTCCTATCGACACCGTGACGAACAGTGCGGGCATGGCGATCCACATCCATGATGGGGAGAGGATCGAGAATCCCTTGAACACCGGCTGGAGGACCCAGGGGGACTTGAGCGCTTGGTCGGTGAGCGAAGCCGGGACCAGCGAGGATAGCCCTCGCGCAAGGAAGCGGATCTCGAGCGGGGTTGCCGCTGCGATAGCGAGGCATGAGCCGGCCAGCAGGACCAGGCCTGCTCGACCAGGGGCGCCGGTGTCCTTGGCATGGTGGAGGTTCGCCGATGGTCGTCCGAGGAACGCGATCCCGAGCACTCGCAGGAAGGCGAGGGCGGCGAGTCCTGAGGTGAGGGCGATCATCGCACCCGCGCCGGCAAGGCCCAGGCGGAGAGCCAGGCCGTGAAGGCGGAACTGCTGCATCAGGGCTTCCAGGATGAACCATTCGGAGACGAACCCGATCGTCGGCGGGAGGCCTGCGAGTGTGATAGCGCCAACGGCAAAGGCGCTGCCGCTCCATGGCAAAGCCCGCCCTGCCCCACGCAGCTCGTCGAGGTTGTCGGTCCCAGCCGCGGCCTCGACGTTGGCGGCGGCAGTGAACAGGGTGGACTTCGCGAGTGCATGGGTGACGACCTGGAGGGTCGCCGCCAGCAGGCCGACTGCAACGAGCTCGGGGATATGTGCAGCGGCTCCCGCAAGCGCTATTCCGTATGCGGTGATGATCATGCCGCCGTTCTCGACGCTCGAGTAGGCGATCACGCGGCTCAGACGTTGCTGCACTCCGGCAAAGGCGATCCCGAGCAGCGCAGTGAGGCCGCCTACCAGCAGGACGGTCACCGCCAACCAGACAGGGGGCTGCCCCAGCACCCCGAGGAAACGCCACAGACCGTATACCCCTACATTTGCAGCTACGCCGGCCATGGCGGCGCGAGCTGGCCCAGGTGCCTCCGGGTACCCAGCCGGCATCCATGTGTGCAACGGGAAGAGGCCCAGCTTTGCGCCGAATCCCAGGACAATCAACCCGTAAGCGGTGGCCAGGAGCGGACCCGGTGCTACGCGGTGCCAGGCGGCGATGTCAAGCGTGCCGCTGCGTCCGGCGAGGAGCAGGAAGCCGAGGAGCAACGCTGCCCCTCCGACCTTGCCGATTCCGAGGGTGCTCCATGCCGAGTGGGACTGCTCTGGCCGCTCGGATCGCGTGATGGTAGTGAGAGCGTAGAAGCTGGCGGTGACCGATTCCCAGGCGAACAGGAACGTGAAGGCATCACCAGCCAGGACCACCACAGCGCAGGCCCCCAGCAGGAGCAGGTAGGCGCTGGCCAGACCTCGATTCGGGGATCGTCCATCCGGCAGGGACCACGAGGCGAAGCAGGCCGAGATGGCTGTCGATATGCCGAACAGGAGCGTGAGGAACAGGCCGGCGAGGTGGTCCATCCGCAGGGTGGTGCGGCCCATGCCGAGCAGTGATCCTAGGTCGATGTCGACCGGCCGGCCTTCGACGCCGCGTATGCCGGCTGTGGCGAGCATAGCGCTGCCCGCCAGGGCAAGCAGGTAGGGTATGGGTCGGACCCAGCGCCGTCCGATGCCTGCCACCAGGTCAACGGCAGCACCTGCCAGATAGCAGGCGGCTGCTGCGAGAAGCAGGTTCGTGGTCACTGCCCCTGCCCCTCGGGAGCCCGCTTCGCACGGCGCCCGGTTCTCCGTCGTTGGTTCGGCCGGCGACTTGGCCGGGTGGTGTCCAGGGAGTCAGTGGCCCCAGCACTGCGAGCCGGCAGCAGGCCAACGGCAAGCAGGATGGCGTGTAGGAGGCTGAACGGGCTCGGCGGTGAGCCCGGCACCCAGACATCCACGGGGAGAGCCTCTCCTATTCCACCACTCGTCGCGTAGTTGCCCGCGAGAAGCCCGCCGCTGATGGCGTCGGTGCCAGCAGCGATGACCACCTTGGGAGATGGCATGGCATCGAAGGTCTTCTTGAGTGGTTCCAGCATTCCGGCCGATCCGGCTCCCGTGACCAGCAGCACATCGGCATGGCGGGGCGATGAGGTGAAGAAGATGCCGAGGCGCTGGACGTCGTACACCGGATTTGTCAGAGCGGCTATCTCCCACTCCTCTGATCCGTCCGAACCTGCATCGACATGGCGGATATGGATGGATCGATGAAGCCGGCGGGTCCGCTTGGCCAGTGAGGCCTGGAGCTGTATCAGCCGGGCGTCGTCCTCCTGACCGAGCGCTGGCCCACTATCCCCGTCTACCACCACGAGCATCTCACGCCCAGAGACAGCGACTTCCACTGATGGGTCAGATTCAAAGATGCCGGGCTCGTTGCCTATGCATCGTGCGCACAGGATGCAGCGCCCACGATCAACCGTGATCTGGCTGCCTGCCGCGGAGATGGCACCAGTGGGGCATTCCACTACGCCACGACCAGAGCCCGTGCCTACCTGGCCAGTCACTATTTCCCGGCCGGTGTCCTGCTGGCTGCGTACAGCCACCGAACCGAACCAGGTGGGGCCGTAGCCGTCGGGTTGTCGCGGGTAGCGGCTTGTCGGTACTCCCTCGCTCAGACCACGCGTTATCCAGGGCATCAGCCTGCAGCTCCTGCGACCGAGAAGCCGAAGCTGGCTTCTATGAATGCGAAATCCGTGAAGATGTCCTTGGGGAATGCTGCCGGGAAGATGGCGAGGTTATGGAAGGAAGCTGATCGGGGCTTTACCCGGGTTACGCGACCCTGCTCCACCTTGACCAGGTACAGAACCTCGCCCTGGGGTGCCTCGGCCCAACCTATGGCTTCACCGTCGGCATCCGGCAGCGGGACATGCCATGGGGCGGGTTCTACCATCTCGTCGAGCGCCTGGCGTGCCAGATGGAAAGAGCCCCATATCTCATCCAGTCTCACCCACTGCCGGGCAAGGGCATCTCCACCGTCGCGTGGCCGGAACGGCTCCCATCCGAGCCTTGCATACGCGGCGTAGGGACGGTCCAGGCGAGCATCGTCGAGTTGGCCGGATCCCTTCGCCACCGGGCCGAGGGCGCCGTGGGCGGCTACGAGATCGCGCGGCAGCACTCCGGTGCCACGAAGCCGGTCGAGGAACGACGGTGTCCTCATGAGGAGGTCGGTGTCTGCCCGGAGGGACGCCTCGATGCGCTCCAGAGCGGTGAGCACCTCCGACGAGCCTGCCCGGGGAGGCCCCAGTACCCCACCGGGCTGAACGACCCCGCGTCCGAAGCGGTGGCCGCACAAGCGTGCCACCAGTCTCAGGATCCGCTCTTTGTGAAGTGACAGACGGGCGAACGCCACGGCCTGGCCGGCGGCTTCGGTATGACGAATCATGGAGTCGAGGTGGTTGGCTATGCGCTCGAGCTCGGCATGGACGACCCGCAGCAGCTCGGCATTGCGCGGGATCGTGGCGCCGGATATCCGCTCCACCGCTTCGCAGAAGGCGATTGCGTGGGCCACCGAGGCGACGCCCTCCATTCGCTCGGCAAGCAGGACGGCGTCGGCGGTCGTCATGCCCTCGAAGCTCCGCTCGATCCCCCTGTGCTTGTGATGGATGCGGCTGCGGAGGTGGGGTACGACCTCGCCAGCCGTCTCGAGGAGATATTCGATGGACTCGAAGACGCCCGAACGCACCGGCCCGTAGGGGATGGTGAACACACCTTCGCCTTTGAGGTGGGCCGGCAACGGCGTCGAGTCGAGCTCTGCCGGTCTGTTGGATCGATAAGGTCCTTCGCCGGGTCTCTCGCCTGGCCCTGCATGTGGGCCGGCAGCTTCCATGGGGTCTGGCCGGGAGGACTGCTCAGCCAGCGGGAGGATGAGGGGGTCCAGGCGCGGGTGTCCGCTTGGGTGCAAGCCGAACAGGTCGTGTATCTCGCGTTCGTACCATGCTGCTGCCGGCACCATGGGAGTGAGAGCAGGGAAGCTGTCCTGGCCCGCAGGGACATGTGATTCCATGACGACGAGCGAGCCCGGCAAGGCGGATACGGCCACAAGGCGGGTTCCAGACGGATCGGGAATGGCGAAAAGCCCGGCGAAGCGCGCGCCACGACTGGTCAGACCCGCGACCTCAGTTCCGAGATCGCCAAGTGGCACGCGCGTGGCGAGAGGTGCCCCGGCTGCTTCGGTCCCAGTAGCCGGCCGGAGCGGCCCCGAGCGGGTCACCGCGTCCCTCCGAGCTCACCGGCGGCACGCGTCAGAAGGTGACTCAGCTGCCCGGGCACATGGACACCGAGAACCACGAGCGCCGCGATTCCAAGAACCATGGAGGCGACGATCCACAGGCTGGTCTCGCCCCTGGGGAGCTCGCTGCCAGGCGAGGTCGCGGTGGTCATGGCCTGGGTTGTGTACCACGACAGGCCGAGGAAGGCGACGGTTACCAAGATGACGAGTACGGCGGCAGCACCATAGCTGCTGGAGGCAAGCCCTCCTCTCACGATCAGGAACTCGCTCCGGAAGGTCCCGAACGGGGGCATCGCCGACAGCCCGAGCACGGCCAGCACCAGCATAGGCCCACTCCACGGGAGCAGGCTGATCCCGCCCCGTATCCGGCTCAGGTCCTTGGTCCGGAACTTGCGCAGCAGGGAGCCGGCACCGAAGAAAGCAGTTCCCTTGGCGGCGGCATGGGCGAGCACGTGTAACAGGACACCGACCAGCGCGATGGCCACTCCGAAGCTGGTCCCTATGGCGAGTATGCCCATGTGCTCGATGCTCGAGTAGGCGAGCAGCCGCTTCAGGTCGCGCTGGCTCAGCACGTACAAGGCCGCGAGCGCCAGAGAGGCGACACCGAAGACGAGGAGGACATCGTGGGGGAACGCCGGACCCAGGGTTCGCTGGGCTATCTGCATGAAGCGCAATATGGCGTAGAAGCTGGTGGTAAGAAGCGATCCCGAGAGGAGGGCGGATATAGGCGTCGGGGCCTCCGAGTGGGCATCCGGGAGCCAGGTATGTATGGGTACGAGGCCCATCTTCGTCCCGTAGCCGAGCACGCCCAGGACGAACGCGAGCCGCATGACGTCGGGTGGGAACCGTCCGGCTGCCGAGAGCAGCTTTACGTACGACAGGTTGTATGCCGAGCCGTAGACGGTGCTGCCTGCGTAGTAGAGGAAGATCGTCGCGAACAGGGCTATGCCGAGGCCCAGAGATGCCAGCAGGACATACTTCCAGGCCGCCTCGGTCGCTCCGTCGGTGTCGTCTATTGCTACCAGCAGTGCCGACACGATGGTTGTCACCTCGATGGCGACCCAGAGAAGGGCGAGGCCGTTCACCAGCGGTGCTATCACGAGCGACCACGAGAACAGGTTGAGCCCTGCGAGGAACCGCCTGCCGTAGCGCTCGCCGTCCGGGCCCGCTGGCAGATGGAGGTAACCCACGGCGAACATGGCGGTGGCGGCGTAGAGGAAGCTGGTTGCCAGGAGGAAGACCGTCGACAGCGCGTCGACACTCAACCACGGCCCTGCATCGAGTGTCCGATGCGATCCAAGGAACCCCACGAGCACCAGGCATAGAGCGAAGCTGGCTACGCCGGAAGCCACAGTGAGAGCCTTGCCAAGCCACACAGGAGAGCGCCAGGCTACGACGCTCACGACAAAGGGCATCACGGCTAGGGTCACGAGGATTGCCGACATGGTCAGCCCTGCAGCCTGTCGAGCGTTTCGGTCGAAAGCGTGTGGGTTCGCCCGTGGTGCACCCGCATGAGCACGCCGAAGACCACCACGGCGACGAGCAGGTCGAACAAGAAGGCAACTTCGACTATGAGCGGCAGCCCGGCGGCTACCACCAGAGAGGCCATGGAGACGCCGTTCTCGAGCGAGAAGAACCCCATTGCCTGCGACACGACATCCGTGCGCAGGATGATGAGCACGAATGCCACGAGGAC
>JAJZJN010000138.1:2967-6341 GCA_021851165.1 Actinomycetes bacterium | reverse complement strand
CCCGCTGCCCAGTCTGGCTCCTCGACCGGCATACCATCCCAGCGGCAGCTCAAATCGCGGAGAAGAGCTCCCGCGCGGTAGTTCACGATGTCCTAACGCAGTGGCGACGGCTCTGGGGACGCGGAATGATCTGAGGTGCTGTGGAGACCTGGAGCAAGCCCGAGCGCCTCGGCAATTACGTCCATCGCCTCGTCGCGGTGCCCACTACGGATCAGATCACGGAGTGGGCCGTCGAACAAGCTGGTCCAGTCCATGCTCTCCGTGCTCGTGCCCGTGCTGTGCACCTGCTGGCGGGCCTGAGCGACCAGATCGGCCATGTCGCCGAGACCGTCACCGAGAAGATCAGCGATCTGTGTGCGCAGCCAGGTTGCAAGCGCAGGGCTCCGCCCTGCCGTGGATACGGCGATGCTGACGGCCCCATCCCGATGCACGGCCGGTAGTAGGACGCTGCAATGAGAAGCGTCGTCGGCGCAGTTGACCCATACGCCGGCGCCCCGGGCGTCTTCGGAGACCATGTGGTCGATCCTCGGGTTTCCTGTAGCAGTCACCACCAGCATGTAGCGCGACGCCTCGTGGCGGCGGTATGGACGTAGCCTGACATCGAGATGGTGATGAGCGGCTCCGCCACCGTCGGGCTCGGCGGCGAGCAGCGCGAGAGGCTCGCATATCTCCGGGGCTACCACGGTCACTGCAGCTCTGCATTCCAGCAGCGATCTGATCTTCCGCCAGGCGACCCGGCCACCGCCGACCACGAGACACGGCTTATCGGCGACCACCAGGCCCACCGGGAACACAGGTGCATCGAGAGTCGCCATCACCGGAGCGCTGTAGCGGGCGGCGCGGATGGTCCAGGACTCGCCTGATCGGTCACGAATCCCGGGAGCCCCACCATTCCTGCAGCCACGGTGGCGTTCGTCATCTCGTCTATGACGACAAAACTGCCTGTGATGCGGTTGGTGTGATAGGCGTCTGCCGCTAGCGGCGTGGCGACTGCGAGCCGCACCACGCCGATGTCGTTCGTGTCGAGGGTCTCGGAAGGCCTCATTCGCAACGTCTCGATGTCCAGCCGCCCGTCCACCGAGAGCACGCGCGCCGGGGTGACCCTCGTCGTGTGCTTGACGCGGTAGCGGTTCCCCGCCGAGAGCGGAGTGTCGTCAAACCAGCAGAGCGTTGCCTCCATCTCACGAACCGGCTCGGGTGGGTCGTCAAGTGCGGCTATCAGGTCACCACGACCGACATCGAGGTCGTCGGCGAGCCGCACTGCAACAGACATCGAAGCACTGGCAGCGTCCAGGGGCCCGTCGAACGTCTCAACGGCTGTAACTGTGCTAGGTAGGCCAGCTGGGAGCACCACAACCCGATCGCCGGCCATGAGCACGCCACCTGCCACCATGCCCGCGTATCGTCTCGTGCCGTCGGGGTGCCGCAGCACCCACTGGACCGGAAGCCTCGCTCCAGAGCCACCCTCGGCAGACCACGCTCCTGCTGGTGCTGCCTCCAGGGCAGCCAGAACGGTTGGACCCTCGTACCACTTGCCGGCTGAGCTCGATTCGACGACGTTGTCGCCGTGAAGCGCTGATACCGGGATTGTGATCACGGTCTCTATGCCCAAGCGTGCTGCCAATGAGCCCATCTCGGAGGCTAGGTCGTCGTATGGGGCGCGCCGCCAGCCGACGAGGTCCATCTTGTTGGCGGCGACCACGAGATGGCGTACGCCGAGAAGCGAGGCGATGCACACATGCCGGAGTGTCTGGACGCGCAGCCCGGCGGTCACGTCTACCACCACCACAGCGAGATCCGCCGTGGAGGCCCCGGTTGCCATGTTGCGTGTGTATTGGACGTGCCCGGGGCAGTCCGCGATTATGAATTTGCGTGAAGGGGTCGCAGCGTAGCGATAGGCCACGTCGATGGTTATGCCCTGCTCCCGCTCGGAGCGCAACCCGTCGGTGACGAAGGAGAGGTCCACGCCAGGGCGGCCCCTGGTCGCAGAGGCATCCTCGAGCGCAGCGATCTGATCGTCGAATAGCTGCTTGGAGTCGTGGAGGATCCGGCCGATCAACGTCGATTTGCCGTCGTCAACCGAACCGACGGCGGCCAGTCGAAGCAGGGAGATCCCTCCCGGGTCGTCGAAACGATCCATTAGAAGTATCCCTCACGTTTGCGGTCCTCCATAGCCGTCTCGGAGAAGCGGTCGTCTGCACGGGTTGCTCCGCGTTCGCTTATCCTGGATGTGGCAGTCTCCGCGATCACCTGGTCGAGGGTGGATGCTGTGGACCTTACTGCCCCGGTGCAGGTTGCATCTCCGACCGTACGGAAACGCACCATGGCATGTTCGACGGTCTCGCCAGGAAGCGGCACCACCCACTCCGAGACAGCGAGCAGCATCCCGTCACGTTCAACCACATCCCTGGGGTGGGCGAAGTAAAGCGATGGCAGATCGATGCCCTCCCGACGGATGTACTGCCATACATCTAGCTCGGTCCAGTCCGACATGGGGAATGCGCGGACATGCTCGCCCCGGTTGACCCTGCCATGGTAGAGGTGCCACAGCTCCGGGCGTTGGTTACGAGGATCCCAGTGGCCGAAAGCGTCGCGGAACGACAGTACGCGCTCTTTGGCCCGGGCCTTGTCCTCGTCACGTCGCGCTCCTCCAATGCACGCGTCGAAGCCGTTGTCGGCGATGGCGTCGAGCAGTGTGACGCTCTGCAGGCGGTTGCGGGAGGCTCCGGGGCCCGGGTCGGCCACGCGCCCGGCCGCTATCGAGTTGTCGACCGAGGCCACCAGGAGGCGTTCACCGAGCTCCGCGACGCGCCTGTCCCGGAAGGCGATCACCTCGGGAAAGTTGTGGCCGGTGTCGATGTGAACGACCGGGAACGGGAAAGGCCCCGGTCTGAATGCCTTTTCCGCCAGGCGCAGGAGAACGGCCGAGTCCTTGCCCCCGCTGAAAAGCAGAGCTGGGCGCTCGCATTCGGATGCCACTTCGCGCATCACGAATACGGCGTGAGCCTCGAGCAGGGTGAGATGGTCGGCAGGGGGGCGCCAACGTCTGGTCGCGGGCAGATCTGCCTCGAGCTCAGCAGGTGGAGGGCTGGCCGGTTCGGCGGTGGGGAGGTCGATGGTACTGGTCATGGTGGTGCGCTCCTCGCTTGCTCCGGAGCCCTCCGCTGGGGACGACCCGTATTCTCCCAAAATATGATCGGCTTTATCATGTATAGTCCTAGGCAGCCCGCCGGGCAAGTCCGTGCCGGGAGCGTCGCTGTGAGTGACGGGTATAGGTGAAGAGGAGGAGTCGTGGAGGACCGTGCCAGGGATGGGGCCGCCGACCGTATCGGGGTGAGTGGCAGTGCCAGGGATGGGGCCGCCGACCGTATCGG
>JAJZJN010000138.1:0-2957 GCA_021851165.1 Actinomycetes bacterium | reverse complement strand
CTGGATGTCGTCGGATGGGCCATAGAGAGGTTCGGCAGCGATGTTGTCCTGGCCTGTTCCTTCGAGGACTGCGTTCTGGTCGACCTGGCGGTACGGGTCAACCCCACTATAGAGGTGCTGTTCCTCGATACGGGTTTCCACTTCCCGGAGACTCTTGCTTTCGTCGAGACGGTCAGGAGCCACTACGACCTCAGGATCCGGGTGCTGCGCCCCAATCTGGGTCCCGGCGAATGGCCCTGCGGAACGGAGCGCTGCTGCGAGCTCCGCAAGGTCGAGCCCCTGGCACACGCGTTGGAGGGGCGCCGAGCATGGATGACCGGGCTCAAGAGATGCGATTCTCCGACTCGTGCCGGTATACCAGTTGTGGGGTGGGACGAGGCGCGGGAGATGATGAAGGTCAACCCCCTTGCCAGATGGAGCGATGGAGACATATCGCGTTACACGGCGGACAACGGGCTGCCCGTTCACCCCCTTGCTGATAGAGGATACCTGTCGATCGGTTGCGCGCCTACGACCAGGCCGGTCCTTCCCGGCGAACAGCCAAGAGCAGGGCGGTGGTCCGGCACGGATAAGACCGAGTGCGGCCTGCACACGTGACCTGGAACCAGCGCCGAGCGCGGGGTGTGGCTGGCGTCATATGCGCTGCGAGCCGAGACTGTAGAGATGGATAATCCCAGCCGAGGCGAAGCTGTCTGCGAGGACCGATCCGGTAACCAGGTAATACGCCTCAGTGACGTGGCTGTGGTTCGCGACGGCCGGGCGGTGCTCGACGGAGTCGACTGGGTGGTGGAGCAGGGCCAGCGCTGGGTCGTCCTGGGTCCGAACGGATCAGGGAAAACCACCCTGCTGCGCGTTGCGGGAATGCGTCTGGGTCCCACGCGTGGCGTGGTCGAGGTTCTCGGCGAGCGCTATGGCCGCATCGACGTGCGGGCTGTACGTCGCCGGGTGGCGTTGGTCAGTCAGTCAGTGTTGCGCGAGCTGCGCCCGTCGCTCAGCACTCATGATGTGGTGCTTACCGGGCTTTACGGTGCGCTTGAGCCATGGTGGGACAGCTACGAGCCGTCCGAACACGAGCAGGCTGACCTGCTTCTGGCGGGAGCGGGCCTGGCCGGCGCTCGGAACAGGCCCTTCGGAGTACTCTCCGAGGGAGAGCGCCAGGAGGTCCTGCTAGCCAGGGCGCTCATGGGCAGTCCCGAGCTGATGCTGCTCGATGAGCCGGCAGCAGGCCTCGATCTAGGGGCTCGAGAGCGGCTTGTGGAACGGCTGGCAGATCTGGCGGCGGACCCCGAGGTACCACCGATGGTCATGGTTACGCACCACGTGGAAGAGATACCCTCGGGAACGACCCATGCCATGCTGCTGGCATCCGGAAGGGTGCTGGCATCGGGGAAAGCCGGGGATGTGCTCGGAAGCATGGCTGTGCCGGCGTGCTTCGACGCACATGTGCTCATAGAAGCAATTGGTGGCCGGTGGTATGCGAGGGCGACGCGCTGAAGGCATCAGCACCGGGTGAGTTCGCGGAGAGCCTATTGCACCAGGCCATTCGTGGCCGTTTGCACATGGCCGGATCCTTGGCTAGACAACATCCGCAAGCCCAGGACGCTCCGGGAGCACCGACGGTTCCCGACCATCCACCAGTGACGGCGGATCCTTGGCTAGGGTCCCAGAGAACGGAAGGTAGGTCGAAGGGTTTTGGTGATTGTGGTCCTTCTGATTCTTGCGGTGCTATGGGCAGTGGTATTGGGACCGAGCCTCCTGCGGAAGCGGGCGGAGCGGCGTGGTGGCGACTCCATTGGAGCATTCCGGCACCAGCTGCGCACTCTCCAGCGCTCGGGCGCTCTCGCCCGGTATTCTATGGCGGGGGTTGACTCGACTTATGCGCCCGCAATGATGCCATCGGATGAATCACCGATCGACTTCCCAGCACATCGAGGTCGGCAGGTTGTCGGCCGGCAGTTCGATGCCCGGCAGTTCGATGGCCGGCAGGTCGATGGCCGGCAGGTCGCCGATCACAAAGAGGATCGATACCACTTCGCCGGGGAATCCACGGAGGCCATCGGACGGGCCATGGGGGCAATGACCGGCCTGCGCACTGGCCTTACCCTTCTGCGGCAGGCAGGAGCAGATAGCTTTGATCAGCCTGAACAGGCAGTTCAAGGTATGACGCGTCCGCGGACGCGCAGACCTGATCCGTACTTTCGGCCGGAGGCGTGTCGGCGACGTCGGCAGGTCCTAGTGGCTCTCCTGGTAGCCACAGGGGGTGCAACGCTGTTCGGGGTGATTCCGCCGTTGCATGTGTTGCTCGTTGTAGCTGTGCTTGGTGTCTTAGCTCTGCTCGGGTACGTCATGCTGCTGGTGTACCTACGCGGGCTTGCAACAGAACGTGAGATGAAGCTCCGATATCTGGCTGACCGCCCAGCCCCCGTCCAGATCCCTTTGCGCCAACAGCCGCCTGTGGTGGTACGCCGGGCGGCATCTCGCTGACGCTGGCCACCCGGCTCGGCTAGCGTCATTGGAGTCCCGCCGGGCGCACTATCCTGAACATCCGACGGGGGTGTAGCTCAGTTGGTAGAGCGCTACGTTCGCAACGTAGAAGTCGGCGGTTCGAGTCCGCTCACCTCCACCCTGTGCTTTGAATCTTCGCGCCTTTCGGGCTGATCGTTCTGGGCTTTCGTGCTGTTTCGTGGCATTCCCACGGGGTTGTCCACAGGGTTTATCGACCTGATTATGGGTGAATGATCACCCTGCCCTACGCAGCCCTACGCACGAGATGAGGCCGCCACACCGGGCGCACGCTGGGATTTCTCGGTCGGCGGGCTCGAAGGCGCGTCTTGTGGCCCGATTTGCCCTACGCAGCCTGAAGGGTCCAAGAACCCGATGCCGGAGGCGCGTGGGAGCTTTGGCGGGACCGAGATCCGTCGGAGCGGCCGATGGGACGAGCGCTTTGCAGGTCAACT
>JAJZJN010000137.1 GCA_021851165.1 Actinomycetes bacterium | reverse complement strand
GCTGATGGTGGACGGGCCGGAGCGGATGCTGGAGGCGTTCGGGCTCGTCGGGGCTCCACCGGAGCAGCTCTCTTTCCTCGACAGGATCTGGCGGCAGGAGTCGCCATCCCTGGCGCCGGTGCTCGACGCCATCGGCAGCACGCATCCCGTGCGCCAGGTTGCCAAGGAGGCCCGGAAGACCGCCATGCGGCACCGGACGTGGCTGGCAAATCGCTGAGTCTTCGGATCTCAGCGGTGGGCGGAATCCGGCAGGGATGTGCCGCCGAAGCCAGCGGCCGTCGCTAACGTCAAAGGCGCCACGGAATCGCGGCCTCGGTGTCGATGCCGTAGCGGGCGATAGCCTTGGCCACATCGTCGGCACTTGCGTCACCGGATCTCGCCAGCATGGCAAGCACGGTCACCACCAGGTGGGCGCTGTCGACCTCGAAGAAGCGGCGTAGCGCTTCGCGCGTATCGGATCTGCCGAAGCCATCAGTGCCGAGCGAGGTGAACGGTCGGGGGACGAAGCGGGCAATCTGATCGGGCACAGCGCGCACGTAGTCGGTTACGGCCACCACGGGCCCCTGGTGGTTGGACAGCGACTCGGTGACATATGCCACACGGGCCGTCTCGGTGGGGTGAAGGTGGTTCCAACGCTCTGTCTCGAGGGCATCCTCGCGCAGGGCCTTGTAAGACGTCACCGACCATGCATCCACGGCAATCCCCCAGTCCTCGGCCAGGATGCGTCTGGCCTCCATGGCTGCCTGCCACATCGTGCCGGAGAACAGAAGCGTCGCACCGCGCCGGCGCTTGGTGCCGGTGCCGCCGGTGCCGCCGGTGTCGCCGGTGTCGCCGGGAGCCCCGGGGCCTGCGAAGCGGTACATGCCACGCACTATTCCCGAGCGTGCAGATTCGCCTTCCGGGCCGGTGGGGAGGGCTGGCATTGCATAGTTCTCGTTGTACAACGTGATGTACCAGAAGCGATCTTCCGGCTCGGGACCGAGCGTGCGCCTTGCCGCGTCCTCGACGATCGTGGCGAGCTCGTAGGCGAAGGCTGGGTCGTACACGGCGCATGCGGGGTTCGTGGCGGCGAGCAGGGGGGAATGGCCATCCGTATGCTGGAGTCCCTCACCCTGCAGTGTGGTGCGTCCCGCCGTGCACCCCGCCAGGATGCCCCGGCCGCGGATGTCACCGAGCAGCCAGGTGAGGTCTCCGACTCGCTGGAAGCCGAACATCGAGTAGAAGAGGAACACGGGAAGCATCGGCTTGCCCCATGTCGCATACGCACTCGACAAGGCGATGAACGACGCCATAGCGCCGGCCTCGGTGATGCCCTCCTCGAGTATCTGGCCGCTCTGGCTCTCGGAGTACCTGAGGGGAAGCGCAGCGTCGACTGGCGTGTAGCGCTGCCCCTCGGGAGCGTAGATCTTGGCCTCCGCAATGAGCGGTTCGAGGCCGAATGTCCGGGCCTCGTCGGGCACTATGGGTGTCACGAGGGGGCCGATCTCGGGGTCACGCACCATGGAGCGGAGTAGCCTGGCAAAGGCCATCGTGGTCGAGACGGCCTGGTTGCCCGATCCTTCCAGCAGATCGGCAAACGTCGACTGCTGTACGGATACGGCGGGGGGCTTGCGTACGACACGACTGGGCAGCGGACCGGCCAATGCCTGCCGGCGTGCTATCAGGTACTGGTTCGCCGACGAGTCGACAGGTGGGCGGTAGTAGGGAGGCAGGTCGGCGTCGAGCGCCTCGTCTGGAATCTCTTCTTGCAGGTAGAGCCTGTCGCGTAGCGCCAGAAGCTGTGCCTTGGTCATCTTCTTGATCTGGTGGGTCGCGTTGCGCGCCTCGATCTCAGGTCCGAGGGTCCAGCCCTTGATCGTCTTGGCGAGGATGGCGGTAGGTGCCCCGGTGCATTCCGTGGCGAGCTTGTAGGCCGCGTAGAGCTTGTGGTAGTCGTGCCCGCCACGGGGGAGGTTCTGGAGGTCCTCGTCGGACAGGTGCTCGACGAGGCGGCGAAGCCGCGGATCGGGCCCGAAGAAGTGCTCCCTGATATAGGCACCTGATTCGGTGGCGTACTTCTGGAACTCCCCGTCGACGGTCGTGTTCATCTTCTCGAGGAGCACACCGTCGACATCGCGCGCCAGCAGCTCATCCCAGCGAGATCCCCAGATGACCTTGATCACGTTCCACCCAGCGCCGCGGAAGGTGGCCTCTGCCTCCTGGATGATCTTGCCGTTGCCCCGTACCGGGCCGTCGAGGCGCTGGAGGTTGCAGTTGACGACAAATATCAGGTTGTCCAGATGCTCCCTGCCCGCGACCGCGAGTGCCCCGATGGCCTCGGGCTCGTCGAGCTCGCCATCGCCGAGGAAGCACCACACCCGGCTCGCGCTGGTGTCCACCAGCTCGCGATGGAGCAGGTAGCGATTGATGTGGGCCTGGTAGATGGCGCACATCGGCCCGAGTCCCATGGAGACGGTCGGGAACTCCCAGAATGTCGGCGCCAGGCGCGGGTGGGGGTAGCTCGGCAGGCCGCCCCCCGTCACGTCCCGGCGGAAGTTGTCGAGATCCTCCTCGTTCAGGCGGCCCTCGACGAAAGCTCTCGCGTATATGCCCGGCGAAGCGTGACCCTGGAAGAAGACCTGGTCACCGAAGCCGCCGTCCGACTTGCCCCGGAAGAAGTGGTTGAAACCCACTTCGTAGAGCGCCGCGGAGCTGGCATAGGTGGAGAGGTGCCCACCGATGCCCTCCGACCTGGTGTTGGCACGCGTCACCATGACGGCGGCGTTCCACCGGATGTATGCGCGGATGCGACGCTCCTCGTGCTCGTCGCCTGGGAACCATGGCTCGGCATCTCGCGGGATGGTGTTCACATAAGGTGTCGATACCTCGACGGGGAACCCGACCTGCTGCGCTCTCGCGCGTTCGAGGAGCTTCATGAGCAGGAACCTCGCGCGCGACCTACCGTAGGCGCCGACTACCTCGTCAAAGGAGTCGAGCCACTCGGCGGTCTCCTGCGGATCGATGTCGGGAAGCTGATGGGACACACCGTCGAATAGCACCACCCCATCGTGCCACTCCCAGCCGCCAGGGGGAAGGCTGAGGCCAGCTTTGGCCAGGGTGTGCCGGCACGCAGCGCCGGAGAGGGCATGCTGTAGGGATGCCGTTGTCAAAAGTCCCACGCGCCTCGTCGGGCCGCGCAGCACAGCGCCTGGCCGGATGGCCCCGCAGTGGCGGGGAATCTGCAGCCGGCGGGGAATCTGCAGCCGGCGGGGAATCTGCAGCCGCCGGGGAGGCGCTGGTGGTGTACACCGACGGTTCGTGTCTGGGCAATCCCGGACCGGGTGGCTGGGCATGGGCGGTTCCGGGGGGTCGGTGGGCGAGCGGGCACGAGGCGCGGACGACCAACCAGCGCATGGAGGTCTCGGCCGTGATCCAAGCGTTGCGCGCCCTGGACGGACCGGTGGTGGTGGTGAGTGATTCCGCATACGTGGTCAACTGTTTCCAGCAGCGGTGGTGGGAGGGCTGGCGCAAGCGCGGCTGGCGCAATGCCTCGGGCCAGCCGGTGGCCAACCGTGACCTGTGGGAATCGCTCCTCGCTCTGGTGCTCGAGGGCGACAGACGCGTGGAGCTGAGGAAGGTCAAGGGCCATTCCGGCGACCCGATGAACGAGCTGGTGGACCAGTTGGCGAACGAGGCCGCCGCTGCCCAGAGCTCTGCGCGAGGCGACTTCAACTCCGGAAAAGGCTAAGCGGCCGGTGCCTCGCTTTGGCAGGCGGCCGGGCATCTCCTAAAGTGCATGTTCATGGAGATCAAAGGGAGCTCAGCAATCGTAACTGGTGGCGCGTCCGGCCTGGGCGAGGCGACAGTCAAGGCATTGAGCGCGCTCGGTGCGCGCTGCACTGTGTTCGACAGGAACGAATCAGCGGCGAAGGCGCTGGCTGACGCCCTCGGGTCAGGCGTCAACTATGTGGCCGGTGACGTCTCGGACCCTGATGACTGCCAGCGCGCCGTAGATCAGGCAGCCGAGGGTGGGTCGCTTCGCATCGCGGTCAATTGCGCGGGCATCGGATGGGTGGGGAGGGTGATCAACCGGGACGGCTCCCCCCACGACCTCAGCATGTTCCAGCTCGTCCAGAACGTGAACCTGTTCGGAACCTTCAACGTCATGACACGAGCGGCTTCCGCCATTAGCGCAACCGAGCCTCTCGCAGACGGTGAGCGCGGAGTCATCGTGAACACGGCGTCGGTGGCCGCGTTCGACGGCCAGATAGGCCAGCTTGCCTACTCGGCGTCGAAGGGGGCGATCGTAGGGATGACCCTGCCGGCGGCGCGCGACCTCGCGGTGGTGGGGATTCGCGTGTGTGCCATCGCTCCGGGGCTGTTCGACACGCCGTTGCTCGGCCTGCTCCCGGAGCCCCAGCGTGACGCTCTGGGCAAGTCGGTGCTGTTCCCGAGACGGCTCGGCCAGCCGGCCGAGTACGGCTCTCTTGTGACCGACATCGTGCGCAACAGCTACCTGAACGGCGAGGTGATCCGGCTGGATGGTGGCATTCGCATGCCCCCGAAGTGATCCGCGGCGATGCTCGGGCGGATTGCCCGGTGCACAGGTCGAGATGTGAAGGGGTAGATGAGATCCAGACGAGATCGAGCAACTAGAAGCTGGAGGTGGTTGTCACGGCCGAGGGAGCACTTTACGACGTCGTGGTGATAGGCGGTGGCCCGGGTGGATATGCCACTGCGCTGTACGGAGCGTCGGCCGGACTGTCGATCGCAGTAATAGAACGCGAGAAGGTCGGTGGCACCTGCCTGCACCGGGGATGCGTGCCGGCAAAGGCCTTCCTCGAAACGGCCTCGGTCTACAGAACCGTCTCGTCCTCCAAGGACTATGGGGTAGAGGCAGGCCAGCCATCGGTTGATTTCGCGGCCAGTCAGGACCGTAAGCAGAAGGTGGTCGATCAGCTCTACCGTGGCCTGTCGGGTCTGTTGAAAGGGCGAGGCATCACGGTCATCGAGGGAAGCGGGACCCTGCTCGGACCGGCGGGAACCGGTGCCAGCGGAACCGGTATCGATGCAGCCGGTCCGGGGCATGGACCCACGGGGTTCGTCGTGCGTGTCGAGCGCCCCGACGGCACCATGGCCGATGTCTCCGGGCGCTACGTCGTCTTGGCGGCCGGGTCGGTGCCCAGGAGCATCCCGGGTTTCGACGTCGACGGCAAGGTCGTGCTCACCTCAGACGAGGTGCTGGCGCTCACGTCGCTGCCGGCGTCTGTTGCGGTCATCGGCGGTGGAGCGATTGGCTGCGAGTTCGCCTCCATGATGAGCGACCTGGGTACCCAGGTGACGCTGCTGGAGGCCCTTCCCGGTATCCTTCCGGGTTGCGACGATGACATCGCAGCGGTCGTGTCGAGGTCGTTTCGTAAGCGCGGCATAGCGGTTCACGCAGGGGTCCAGGTGAGCGGCCACGACCCCCTACCGGGCTCTTCGGGCACGAAGGTCTCCTTCGGCGACGGTCAGTCAGTCGTGGTTGACGCGGTCGTGGTGTCGGTGGGCCGCCGTCCGGCGAGTGAGGGTTTGCTAGCCGAAGGGACTGGCGTCGAAGTGGACTCGCGGGGATTCGTCGTCGTGGACCAGTTCCAGCGAACCGCTGTCGAGGGGGTGTTCGCGGTCGGCGATCTGATCGACACGCCTCAGCTAGCACATGTCGGTTTTGCCGAAGGGATAGCCACCGTGAAGGCGATCCTGGGTGAGCCGGTGATACCGGTCGACTACGGGAAGGTTCCATGGTGCATCTATTGCCATCCCGAAGTTGCCTTTGCCGGCCTTACAGAGTCAGCGGCGAGAGATGCAGGGTACGAGATTGTGGTGAAGAAGGATCCCTTCGGCGGTAACAGCAGGGCACGAATCGTCGGTGAGACGGACGGGCTGGTCAAGGTGATAGCCGAGCAGCTCCCGAGCGGAAAGGCCGGCCGGATCCTCGGCGTGCACATGGTGGGTCCCTGGGTGACCGAGCAGCTGGGCCAAGGGTATCTCGCAGTGAACTGGGAGGCCACTCCAGATGAGGTTGCTCAGTTCATACAGCCACATCCCACGTTGTCGGAGTCGTTCGGCGAGACCGTGATCGCCCTGACCGGGAGAGGATTGCACGTTGGCTGATGTCCTGATGCCCCAGCTGGGCGAGACGGTAACCGAGGGAACGATCACCCGATGGATGAAGGCAGTCGGCGAGTTCGTGAAGCGTGACGAACCGCTGTTCGAGGTGTCGACGGACAAGGTGGACTCGGAGGTCCCGGCGCCGGCTTCGGGAGTGCTCGCTGAGGTTAGGGTCCCCGAGGGGGACACCGTCGATGTAGGCACGGTCCTCGCCGTCATAGCGGAAGACGGTGCTGGTGACGGGCCGCAGCCGGCCCCGGCTGCTCCCCCTGCTCCGGCGGTACCTG
>JAJZJN010000136.1:3989-6446 GCA_021851165.1 Actinomycetes bacterium | reverse complement strand
TCTCGACAAGCCGATAGTCGGCATGGCTGCCACCCCCGACGGCCGCGGCTACTGGCTCGTCGCATCCGACGGGGGGATCTTCTCCTTCGGCGACGCCGCGTTCGAAGGGTCGCTCCCTGAGATAGGGGTGTCGGCTTCTGCCTCCGGGATCATGCCGGTGGACGCGGGGCAGGGGTATCTAGTCGTCGCATCCGACGGGGGGATCTTCTCCTTCGGCGACGCACCGGATCTTGGTGATCCGGCCGAATCCGTGCCGGGGTGGTCGGGTCGGCTGGTAGGCGCCGCCACGGTTCCGGTGTGATGGACCAGGGGTCGCCGTCGAGGCGCGGGATGTTCGGAGGCCGCTACAGGGCCAAGGTGGCGATCGTGACTGGCGCTTCCTCTGGCCTCGGCAGGCGGATGGCGCTGGATCTAGCCCGTGCGGGGGCGCTCGTAACTGGTGTGGCCAGGCGTGGCGATCTCTTGGACGAGCTTGCCGGGAGGATGGAATCGGTGTCCCCCGGCTGCGCGGTCGAGGTATGCGACGTGGCGGATGCGGATGCCTTCGCTGCGCTCGTGTCCAGGGTCGAGACACTGCACGGAGGCATAGATATCCTCGTCAACAATGCAGCAATCGATCCGGGTGTGCGGCTCGCGGAGGTAGATCTCGAGGACTTCCACAGGAGCTTCGACGTCAACTTCTTTGCTGCGGTGGCAGGCACTCTCGCCGTCCTGCCGGGCATGATGGAACGATCTACGGGGATAGTGGTGAACGTGTCATCGGATGCAGCCAGGCTGCCTCCAGCGGGGCCGGGGCTCTACCCGTCGTCCAAGGCTGCGCTGTCGGTGTTCACCGAGAGCATCTGGTACAAAGCCAGGGAACATGGTGTGCACCTCCACGTCGTCTATCCGGCCTGGATGCCGACTGCAATGGGCAATGCAGCCGTCGAGCGCGGACTGCGCAGGCCTCCCCGCCCAGCGAGGTCCACCGAAGATGAGGTGTCGCGTCTGGTTCTGGCGAAGATGGGCAGCGCGCGCCTGGAGCTGAGTGCATCGGGCCTGGTGGACAAGGCGGTGGTGCTCAGGGCGGCGTTCCCCCGTGTCTATAGGAGGCTGCGCCAGCGCTGGTGACCGTCGCAGCGGCACTACTGTACGACCCTCGTGCCGGGAGTTCCTGCGCGTCTCAAGCGTGGAAACCTCCCCAGCCGCCCCAGCTTTCCGAGGCGCCCGGCGTCGACTCCGATGTCCGCAAGCTCGAGGAGTGCGAGATCGCCGGCGCTGTTGCCGTAGGCCCAGACGACTGGGGCTGTAGTCGTATCGGTCGCGCCGGTCGCGCCGGTCGTGCCGGTCGTGCCGGTCGCGCCGGTCGTGCCGGTCGCGCCGGTCGCTATGTTGGCTGCAATCCACTCGCTCAGGCGGGCAGCCTTCTCAGGACCACGACAGTTGGCGCCCTCGTAGCGACCGGTCAGGCAGCCGTTCCTGTCCACTGCGAGACGGGTTCCGAGCACGGCGCTTGCACCGAGCTGCTCGGCCAGTGGCGCGAGGTAGAGCTCTGGAGATGCCGACACGACCACTATGAAGTGTCCCAGGGACCGGTGCAGCGCGAGCATCCTGGCCATGTCCCGGCGGGCATGGCGAGCGTAGTGGGCATGGGCGAAGTCCGATGCCTTCGAGCGGACTTCTGCTTCTGGCATCCCGGAGAGCAGGCGCGTGAAGAGCTGCTCCTTGGCGGTGTCTGCGTGATGCCCCCCGAGGACTGCTGCAGCCATGATGGCACCGGGCATCGAAATCGCTGCCAGCGCCACCTGCCTGTGACCTCGCACGGCAGCCAGGAACCGCCAAACGCTGCCACCTCTCGTCAGGGTTCCGTCGAAGTCGAACGCGGCCACGACGGGTCGCGGAGCATCGGCAGTGGTCACTGCGGACAGGTCGTGCTGGTCGGAGTTCCCAGATGCCCGGTGGATGTGCCGTGACGCCCGGCACCGCTGTTGAACAGAGCACTGCCAGCGCTGGTCTCGCCGCTCAATATAGTTGCCCGGCCGCGGACTGCTTCGTTCGCCAGAGCCTCTTGCTCGTCGAGCCCCCACTGCTCGAGGACGGACAGCCGGTCGTTGCGAAGGCAGGTCTGGGGGAATGCCGCCAGATCCGTAGCCAGTGCCAACGCGGTCTCGAGCGCCGCTCCCGGTGAGCAGAGGCGGTTGACCAGCCCCATCTGCAGAGCTTCTGGTCCCCCCACGCCGCGACCGGTGAGGATGAGGTCGAGCGCTCTGCTCTCGCCGATGAGCCGGGGAAGTCGAACCGTGCCGCCGTCTACCAGGGGTACGCCGAATCGCCTGCAGTAGACGCCGAGCACGGCGTCGGTGGCTGCGATACGCATGTCGCACCACAAGGCGAGCTCCAGGCCTCCGGCGACTGCGTATCCCTCGATCGCGGCTATCACCGGCTTGCCGAGCCTGAGGCGCGTGGGACCCATCGGAC
>JAJZJN010000136.1:0-3979 GCA_021851165.1 Actinomycetes bacterium | reverse complement strand
ACCTTACCCGTCCCCTGGTCGCGTACGGGCCGGTGCTCACCAGCCGCGACTGCATTGAGGTCGGCTCCTGAGCAGAACGTCCCTCCCGCTCCGGTCAGCACCGCCACGCATGCCTCTTCGTCGTTGCCGAAGGATTGGAAGGCTTCCTCGAGCTGGCGAGCAGTGAGGGCGTCGACGGCGTTGCGGACATGGGGGCGGTTGATCTGTACGGCAGTAACCGGGCCGTGGTGGGTGACTTCGACTGGTTCTGGCATAGGTCGACATTGTCGCAGAATCGCACATGGGCGAGGGGGCCTCTCGACCAAATACGACCGAGCCACTCGACAATCGTTCACGCAACGGGTAGGTTTGACCAACACAAGTCAGCTTCACAGGGCAGACCCATGGCAGGTAGAGCAGGAGGAGACATGGCAGTTCACCTAGGCGACATCGCACCCGACTTCACGGCCGATACCACCGAAGGGAAGATCAGCTTCCACGACTGGATCGGTGATTCCTGGGCAATCCTGTTCTCGCACCCGAAGGACTTCACGCCGGTGTGCACGACTGAACTTGGTGCCTTCGCCAAGGCCAAGCCGGAGTTCGACAAGCGCAACACGAAGCTCATCGGCTTGTCTGTGGACTCCGTAGAATCGCACCGGCAGTGGGCGGGCGACATCGCCGACACCCAGGGCCAAGCGCTGAATTTTCCTGTCATCGGCGATCCGGATCGCAAGGTGGCAGAGCTCTACGACATGATCCACCCGAATGCGAGCGATACGCTGACGGTCCGGTCGGTGTTCATCATCGGTCCCGACAAGAAGGTAAAGCTCACGCTCACCTATCCGGCATCGACCGGCCGCAGCGTCCCGGAGATCCTGAGGGTTCTTGACTCGCTCCAGCTGACCGCCGGCTACCAGGTGTCGACGCCTGTCAACTGGAACGACGGTGACGACGTGATCATATCTCCGGCGATACCCGACGACGAGGCTCGTGAGCAGTTCCCCAAGGGCTTCAAGACCCTGAAGCCCTACCTGCGCATGACGCCCCAGCCGGACAAGTAGACGCCTGGGGTTGCCTGGCGTCTCAGCGCCGGTCGCCGCTTGCGTCGGATGTCGAAAGCTCCTCCCGCAGCTGGCGCTTCATGACCTTTCCCTGTGGGTTGCGGGGCAGCGGGTCGGAGCGGAACCAGAAGTGTGACGGAACGTTGAATGCAGCCAGTCGCTCACGCACATGACGGCTGAGCTCTTCGGCATCGACCTTGCTGCCCGGGCGGAGCACGACAACAGCCCCGACCTCCTCACCCAGGATCGGATGGGCCACTCCTACGACGGCGCAGTCGGCCACGGCGGGGTGCTCGAACAGAGCGTCCTCGACCTCGACGCAATATACGTTCTCGCCCCCGCGGATCACCATGTCCTTGGCGCGGTCGACGATGTGAACGAAACCCTCCTCGTCGATCCGGGCGATGTCCCCAGTGTGCAGCCAACCCCTGGTGAAGGTCGCGTCGGTCTCCTCGGGCTTGCCCCAGTAGCCGCGGACGACGTTCGGCCCCTTCACCCAGAGCTCTCCGGTCACGTCGGGGCCTTGGTGCATCTGTGCATCGGGCTCGTCGCCTACGTATCCTTCGGGCACGATGGCGACTTCACAGACGGGCACGGGCGGGCCGACGCTGTCAGGCTTGCGCACGTAGTCCTCACCAGAGTTCATGGTCGTGACCGACGACGTCTCGGTGAGGCCGTAGCCATTGGATGGTGCTCCGACGGGGAAGTGCTCCTTGATCCGGCGGACGAGATCGGGAGGGGCAGGAGCCCCTCCGTAGGCGATGGCGCTCACCGACGAAGTGTCACGCTTCACGAAATCCGGCGAGTCGAGCACCTGCATGACCATGGCAGGTACGCCGCCAATGGTGGTTATCTGCTCACGCTCGATCATCTCGAGGGCACGTTCTGGATCCCAGTGGTGCATCATCACGAGCTTTCCCCCCGCTGCGGTGTTGGCCACCAAGATGGCGTGGCAGCCGGTCGCGTGGAACAGCGGAACCGACAGCAGGTACGAGGTCTGCCGGTCGCTGGAGGGGTCCGGGGTGCCGCCGGTACGGCGTAGCGTGGCTCGCGACGCTATGAAGAACAGGCTCATGAGGTTCGTGCATATGTTGCGATGGGTACCCACGGCGCCCTTCGGTTTGCCGGTCGTCCCGGATGTGTAGAAGATCGTCGCGTCGTCGTCCGGGGCTATGGCGACATCGGGGAGGGTGACGTCCGCTCCTGGCTCACCGAGGAAGTCGGCGAATGCGACCACGGGCACCGGGGAGCTCGGTGGGAGCTGCAGCGGTCTGGAACGGTCCTCACCGGTCACCACGATCCCCCGAAGGCCAGGCAGGTCACCCAAGTGGGGCAGGAGCCGCTCCAGCCTCTCGTTGTCGACGAAGGCAACGGTGCTGCCCGAGTCGGCCAAGCCGTAGAGAAGCTCAGGTCCGGTCCACCAGGCGTTCAGGGGAACCACCACGCCACCTGCGGCGGCGATACCCCAGAACGCCATCGCCCACTCGGGAAGGTTGCGCATCACGATTGACACCCGGTCGCCCTTGTCCACGCCGAAGCGTTCCCGCAATGCGCGGGCGATGGTGGCGGCGATGCGATAGTGCTGCTCGAAGGTCGTCCGTTCGTCCTCGTAGACCACGAAGTCCTTCGATGCGTGACCACGGGACAGCTCGAGCACTACACGTAGGTCCGGGGGCGCATTCTTCCAGTTCCGAGTTGGAATCCCGCGGATGTTGATCTCCTCGATCTCGAAAAGCTGGCCTGGGGCGGTTAACAGCTTGTCGGCTTCGTCTATCGGCATGGTCGCCACGTTCAGGTCTCCCGTCGTTGCGTGAGGTGATCGTCTGGAGCAGTGGTGGAGCCGCTGGCTTGACCGGGTCTGGGAGGGAAGATCCCGTCACGGTAGTGAGCCAGCTCGGCGATCGACTCGCGGATGTCGTCCAGGGCACGGTGCGTCGAATGCTTCTTCGGAGCTGACCGGACCACTTCTGGTGCCCAGCGCAGGGCCAGCTCCTTCAGCGTCGAGACATCCACCGAGCGGTAGTGCAGCCAGTTCTCGATGTCGGGCATGTATGCAGCGAGGAACCGCCGGTCGGTACCGATCGAGTTGCCGCACAGGGGGACCGTCTTGGCCTCCGGGACGTGGGCTTTGATGAAGTCGAGTGTCTGGCGCTCGGCCTCGCCGAGCTGTGTAGTCGACGACTCGATGGCACCGAGCAGGCCGGAGCGGGTGTGCATGTCCCGGACGAAATCGTCCATGTCCTCGAGCTGGGAAGGCGAGGCCGATACGACGATGTCGGGGCCCTCGGCGATGATGGAGAGATCGTCGTCGGTAACTATGGTGGCAATCTCTACGATGGTGTGGCGGATGGGGTCGAGTCCCGTCATCTCCAGGTCCATCCATACGAGCACGGCGCAGATGCTACCGGGATCGGGGAGCGAGGGGCATCTTCAGGTCTCGCCAGTTGGCAGGGACGGCTCGGCTAGGGTCGCGAAGTGCTCGAGATACAGCTTCTCAGGCTCGACCCAGAGCTTCCGATGCCGAGCTATGCGCGTGAGGGCGATGCCGGGATGGACCTGTACGCGCGGGTGGCGGTCGGTCTGGAGCCTGGTGGTGGACGCTCCGTGGTGCCAACGGGGATATCTGTAGCCATTCCTCCAGGCTACGCGGGATTTGTCCAGCCTCGTAGCGGCCTGGCGCTGTCTCATGGCGTGACATGCCTGAACTCCCCCGGACTCATTGATGCGGGTTTCCGCGGAGAGCTCGCAGTCGTGCTGGTGAACACCGATCCGGTGCAGCGCTACGAGGTGCGACGCGGCGATCGCATTGCCCAGCTCGTCATAGCTCCCGTAGCGCACGCCAGGCTGGTCGAGGTCGATCACGGGGGGCTTCCCCCGAGTGTGCGTGACCTGGGAGGTTTCGGCCACACTGGGAGGTAACGGTATCGATGGGAGGC
>JAJZJN010000135.1 GCA_021851165.1 Actinomycetes bacterium | reverse complement strand
CCCTGGTGCGCAGGGGTACCCCCCCATGCTCCCTGATGGTCTCGGGAACCACTTTCGAGCAGATCAGGTTGTGCAGGATGGTGGACCCAGGGTTCTTTGCGAGCATCGCTTTCGCCACGAGCGCTGTCGTAAGAGAACCCGATACCGCCTCCGCCTTCTCGTCGACCAGGAAAACCCTGTCCGCGTCCCCGTCGAAGGCGAGGCCGACATCGGCACCCCCGGAGAGCACTGCAGCCTTCAGGTCCACGAGGTTGGCAGGCTGGATGGGGTCGGCAGGATGATTGGGAAACGTGCCATCCAGCTCGGGGAACAAGATCTCCACGTGGAAAGGCAACCCGGCCATGACTGCTGGAACGACCAGCCCTCCCATGCCATTGGCCACATCGGCGATCACTTTGAGCGGCCGAAGCTTGTGCACGTCTACGAACGACCGCACGTGTTGCGCATACTCCTCGAGCATGTCCCGCTTCTCGTAGCCACCCTCCGGCTCCCCCGAATCCGCGTCGGTGACCAGGGCCTGCTCGGCACCGACCCGGACATCGACAAGCCCGGTCTCCTCGCCTACCGGCCGGGCACCGGCCAGGCAGAACTTGATCCCGTTGTAAGCGGCAGGGTTGTGAGAAGCGGTGAACACCGCACCCGGAGAATCCAGGCGGCCCGAAGCGAAGTACAGCGTGTCGGTCGACGCGAGGCCAAGATCTATCACGTGCGCTCCAGCAGCGCGGGCCCCAGCGGTGAAGGCGCTAGCGAGCTCCTCGCCCGAGGGCCGCATGTCGCGCGCTACGAGCAATTGGCCTGCCCCGGTGAACCGGGCAAACGACCAGCCGATGGCGCGACACGATCTGGCATCGAGCTCGTCGGGCACGATACCGCGCACGTCATAGGCCTTGAACACAGCTTGGAGGGTGGCCATGGCGGGAGTGAGCCTACTAGCTGGAGCGCTTTGCCTGGTACACCAGGGCCATCAGTGCCACGACACCGAGCACGCTCAACGCAGTGCCGAGCATTCCCGGGGCAGTGGAGCCATAGCTAAGCGTCACGTCGTGACGCGTGGGGACAACGACCATCAGATTCGGCACGGCGCGCCACGGCCCGTGAGCACCATGGGCATGCCATGCAGGGAAGTACGAGGTGCGGACCACCACTGGCACACCGATGCGGTCCACCCTGAAGCTGATCGTGCTCTGGGTGACGCGTATCCGGCTCACCCGCACCTTCGGCAGCGGGACCGCTCTGGCCGACGCCCCGGGGTCAACCCGCTGCCAGGACGAGGGACCACCTGCCACGAGGTCGGTGGACCAGTCCGCCGGATCGTCATACCACTTGAGTGCCACCGGCATCCACGAAGGTTGCGCCTGGCCGACACCCGTCAGCACTGCCGGCTGTTCGGCGAGCGGGGCTACCTCGGCCGAGCCATGAACGAGGTAGACGTCCCAGGTGGTCGTTACCTCCCGACCTTCATAGGCCGTGTGCCATGGCCCGGTGCTCGCAACCAGGGTCAGTTGACTGTCCAGTGATGCCTGCTGCTCCACGAGGGGCGACGACGCCATGAAGTAGCGCACCCCGAGCATTTGCAGGTGTGCTACGCCGAGCGGTATGTCCAACGACCCGTAAGGAAGGCCTACCATCGCCTCCGAGGGCTGGGCGGAGAGCTCCGCTTGATTGATGAAGTGATAAGGGGTGGTGGCCGACGATTCGAACAGCAGGCCCTCCATAGAAGCGACGCAACCATCGGTCCAGTACGGCAGCAACATCAACGCCATCGGTGTTCCGAAGCGATTGAGGTTGGGGCTGTACTCCCACATGGCCCGGCCGCAGCCGTATTGCCCTGCCACACGTTGCATTGTGGCCACGACGGCATGATATTCAGGCCAACCGGTCTTGCGCTGGTATCCCGAATAGTTCCACGCGACCCACGATGGCACGGCGCTCGGCTTCACGTGGACTGGCCCCAACGTGACCCCTGGAGAGCCAGCCGGCAGCAGCAGGGGCGGCAGGACGACGATGCAGGCAGCCCCGAGGGCAGCGAGGGGGACCACCACCGCACCTGGCGCCCACCGATGCGACGCCACGTCACGGGAACCCGGCTCCACTCCCGCATGCCGCCACCAACGGGCCACTATGGTGGCCACCTCGGCCACGGCATAGCCGGCTAGGAGGTAGACGCAGAGGATCCACAGCGGCAAGAAGCGCGCGTTGTAAAGCTTGCCCTGAGGATCTGCCACGAACGCCACCGCTGAGACGGCACCGAGAATGGCTATGACCAGCATGCCTCGGGAGCGCCGTGCCAGGGCGACGACAGCCCCGACGGCAGCAAGCATCAGTGCCCACCTGTCTGCCACCGGTGCTAGGGAAGCCAGGTAGCTGGTGACGTTCACCCACCCCATGTCCGTCGTATAGGCCTGGAAGGCAGCGAACGGGATCCCCCACCACGACGCGAGAAGCCCAGCCGTGCCGACCGTGCCTACCATCCACCACAACCTCTTGCGTGTCACGCCGGCCAGAAGCAGCACAACCAGCCCTCCTACCAGGGCAAACGCCATCGCCACTATGTGGGACAGCACCACGGCGCACAGCACCAGCGCGGCCAGGGCCCTATAGCGCCCCGTACGCATGCCTTGCATGGCAAGACCCAGGAATACCAGAGCGAGGGACAAGCCGAAGGAGAACGCGTACTCTCCGGCCAACGTCGAGTAGATGTTGCCGCCGTAGATGGTGAAAGTTTGATCGAACAGGAAAGGTAGGGTCGCCACGGCCAGCACGGCCGGTATCGGACGCTCCAGGCCGGCCAGCCGCCCGAAGAGCCAGGCTGCTACCGGCAGACTGACCATGCCTGCCACCGTTGCCAGCTTGAACGCGATATTGAAGGGAATCAGGTACCCCACCAGCGCAGCTAGCAGATCTGGAAGCGGGAAGTAGAAGGTATAGATGGGAAACCCGGCGAACCAACCTGGATCCCAACCTGTCAAGTGCCAGTGAGGCAGGAGCTGCGTACGGAGAAATGCCGCCACTGCAACATGCGCCCCGGTGTCGCCTCCGGCCGTCGTGGTGTTAGCAAGCAGTAATGCCGGGTCGAGCTGCCACAGCACGATGCCCACAGCGCCCACGACGGCAATTGCCGTCGCCACCACTGGAGCTGTCGGCCGGTGCATCGTCCAGACATCGTGCCTGACTCCGGGACCGCTGCGCGTGCAGGCACCCGGGTGGATCACCGGCCACCTGGGCTCAGCGAAGCGTCCCTGTGACAGCTATGGCCAGGATAGCCACTAGATTGAAAGATGCGTGGGCAAGGATGCCTGGCCCGAGACGCCCCGTCTTGTAGGCGAGCATCGAGAGCACGATCCCGAATGCGGCGAGCCCCAGGAACTGCAGCGGCTCGAAGTGCGCAAGTCCGAACAGGATACCGGTGACGACTACCGCCAGTGCCGGCCCGAGGCTCCTCCCGGCGTTGCCGAACAGCCGGAGCATCGACCCGAGCACCAGGCCTCGGAAGAACAACTCCTCGACCACCGGGACCACGAGGACGGTGAGGACTCCTATCACCGCCAGGGTGGGACCATGGAATCCACCCGTGAGGTGTCTAGCCGGCTCACCCAGACGCCGGTCGAGGTGAGGAATCGCGTAGCGTAGCGGTATGTAGAGCAGCGGTATGAGAAGAACCTGCCCGGCAACCCCGACCAGAGGGCCGACCACGAAGTCCCACGGGCGTATTCCGAGGCGCATGTCATGGCCGATGTGCCCAGTTCCGCGGCGGCGGCTGGCAAGGGCTACAGCCCCTAGGAAGCCAACCCACAGCATCACCAGCCCGACAACGACCACCCATCCAGGCGGGATTGCCCGGCGCAGCTCCCGGGTTCTGCCGGTCGCGTCTGCGACCGCGAGAAGCACAACCCCGCTTAGCAGCTGTCCCCCGAAGAATCCACCAATGGCAAGCCCGAACCAGGCCCACGCGTCCTGGCGGGTGGCCGGGGGTAGGCCCGGCGCCAGGCCAGGAACCCCCTGCATGCCCGGCGGGGGGAGATCCAGTGGGTAGCCCCGTGGGAAGCTGGGCAAGTCATGCCCCTCGACAGAGTCTCCCTCGCCGTCGGTGCCGTTTTGCCCTGTGCCTCCCACCCAGGGAAGGCTAGCCACATGCAGTCCATAGGTGCGCCGCGCCCAGGGCATGCACTCGCCGATCCCGAAGCAGCCACCGCTTCCGACCTGGCACACCACCCCGGTACCTTGTCCACTCCGTAGGGGCATAGCATGGGACGATGAGCCCGCAGCCACCGGAACGCCGTCAAGGACGTCCCATGCCTGCCGGTGGTGGTAGCCCCACCGGCGGCGACCAGAGCTGGAGATGGGTCTTCGCCCTGCTGTTCGCTGCGGTGATAGCAGTGCTCATCATCCCACCCCTGCTGTCGAAGCCTCAGGCACGACCCCTCAGCTACTCCGCGTTCCTCCACGACGTCGAGACCAAGAAGGTGGCTTCGGCCACCGTCAACAACAACACGGGCCTCATCACCGGAACCATGCGCGACGGTGCCTCCTACACGGTCAACGGCCCCGAGCCGTCGATCAGCAAAGACGTTGCCCTGATGCAGGCAGACGGGGTATCGCTGCACTTCACTACCCCGAGCCAGAATGCTTTCCTCTCAATCCTCACATACCTGCTCCCTGTGATACTCATCATCGGTGTGTTCCTCTGGTTCACCAGACGCGCTCAGGGGCAGATGAGCGGGATAATGTCCATAGGACGGTCCAAGGCGCGGCTTTACACCACCGAGAGGCCACGAACCACGTTCGGTGATGTGGCCGGCTATCCAGGCGTCAAGGTCGAGATCAGCGAAGTAGTCGACTTCTTGAAGTCCGGCAACCGCTTTCGCGAGGTGGGCGCTCGCATACCCAAGGGGATCTTGCTGGTAGGCCCCCCCGGCACTGGCAAGACTCTCCTCGCTAGGGCTGTCGCCGGAGAGGCAGGCGTGCCTTTCCTAGCGGTGAGCGGCTCGGACTTCATGGAGATGTTCGTAGGGGTGGGCGCCAGCCGGGTCCGTGACCTGTTCCAGACGGCGCGCAAGCAGGCACCGGCGATCATCTTCATAGACGAGATCGACTCCATCGGACGCAAGCGCGGAGCGGGCCTGGGAGGAGGTCACGACGAGCGGGAGCAGACGCTAAACCAGATCCTGTCGGAAATGGACGGCTTCGACCCTGCCGAGGGCGTGATAATCATCGCCGCCACCAACCGCCCCGACATCCTCGACCCAGCCCTTCTCCGGCCAGGTCGCTTCGATCGTCAGATCGTGGTACCCCTACCCGACCTTGACGAGAGGCTTCCTATCCTTGAGGTGCACTGCAAGGGAAAGCGCATAGGGCCTGATGTAGACCTCGGGCTTGTCGCCAGAGGCACGCCGGGAATGAGCGGGGCCGACTTGTCCAATCTGGTCAACGAGGCGGCTCTACACGCTGTGCGTCGGGGTGCGACCGAAGTGGAGATGGTGGACTTCGAAGCTGCGCGTGACCGAGTTCTCATGGGGCAACGCCGCGAGAGCTTGGTGCTGTCGGACCCGGAGAAGGAGCGGGTTGCATTTCACGAAGGCGGCCATGCCGTGCTCGCCTACGTGCTCCCGCATGCCGATCCCGTCCACAAAGTGACGATCCTCCCCACAGGCCTGGCCCTCGGTGTCACCCAGCAGCTGCCGCTGGAGGAACGCCACATCTATCCTCGCGACGTTATCGAGGACTCACTTGCCGTCCGCATGGGCGGTAGGGCTGCTGAGCTCATCGTCTACGGAGACCTGTCCACAGGAGCCAGCAATGACCTGGTCGGGAACACCGAGCTTGCTCGCAAGATGGTGCGCGAGTGGGGCATGAGCAAGGAGCTCGGCCCGATGGCCTGGGGCTCTCAGGGAATGGTCTTCCTCGGCGAAGATCTGATGCACTCGCGCGACTACTCCGAGAACACGAGCGAAGTTATCGACGCCGAGGTGGCAAAGATCCTCCGCGAGCAAGAGGAGCGAGCGCTCAAGCTGCTTACGCTGCACCGTTCAGGGCTCGAGGCAGTAGCCCATGCCCTGCTCGAACGGGAGACCCTGGATGGCAGCGAGGTCGCCCAGCTGGTGGACGCTGCCCATGGCAAGCCCGTGCACGGCAACGGGTCCGCGCAGGTACCCCACTTCACAGGCAAGACCGTAAACGGCTCGTCAGCGCCTGTGGCCGGATCGAGCGCCGACAACGGCTCCGGCTCCGACAAGGACACCGCCGACAAGGACACCGCTGGCAAGGACACCGCTGGCAACGGCGGCGTGGGCATACAGGCCGGCGACAGCGTGGAACCGGTGGCAGGCAGCACTCCAGGGAGCACGGGAACCTCCGTCGGCAGCTAGTCGCCTATGAGAGAACGCTGCCCCAAGCGCGGCGGTCGGCCTGTAACTGCAGCGTCAGTCGGCGATGGGGATAGCCGGTAGCGATACCACTCCCGGGCTTCCAC
>JAJZJN010000134.1 GCA_021851165.1 Actinomycetes bacterium | reverse complement strand
CAAGTCCCGGCGCTACTCGGTGACCTTCGCTCACCTGCGGGCAGAACGACAGGCGTGGCGCATCGCTCGCCAGTCAGGGCGATCAGTTGATCCTTCCCGGACCGCCACGATGGGCACCTGGGAGTGGGTGGGCACCGGTTGGAAGACCCGCGGTGATGCGTGGCTCGCGGTCATCGGCCAAAAGGCCAGGGCACGATCCCGCCTGGAGGCCCGTGACGCACGGTGTCTCGAAGAAGCACGGTGTCTGGAACGGATCGGCTCGGCCTGGAGTGCTCCAGTAGGTGCCGATCCGGCTGCCTGGGAGTGATGGCCATGACGGCACACGACCACCCGCTCCGGGACAGAGGCTCTCGGCCGGGATCGTATCCTCCGGGCTCCAAACGCCCGAGGGAGGCTCCCCGCCCCGTTCGTCCCTCGTCGCCAAAGAGTTCTGCCATCCACCTCCGTCCGGCGACCTTCGTCGACCTCTCGGGCGACCAGGAGCGCCACGCCATCGAAGCGTTGGCCGAACTGTTGGTCCCGTTACTCATCTCTGATGCTGCCCGGTCGACTCTCGTCACAGCCATCGGCCACACTGGGGACAACGCCGCTTGCGTCACACCCGAGACCGTCGACGGGAAACCTTGAAGGGCGCGGTTGGCGGAGCGGTCAACGAAGTCGGACACGAGGAGCACCACATGAGGATCGCCACCTACACCCGGATCTCGACCGACGAGGTGAACCAGCCCTACTCGCTCGGTGCCCAGTCCGAACGCCTCGGCTCCTACATCGCCAGCCAGGAGGACTGGGAGCTGGTCACCACCTTCACCGATCAGATCTCGGGGGCCAAGCTCGAACGTCCTGGGCTCAATGGAGCGCTCCGTGCTGCCAAAGCCGGGCGGTTCGACCTGCTCTTGGTGTATCGGGTGGACCGGCTGTCCCGGTCGGTCCGCGGTCTGGCCGAAGTGCTGGAGACCTTGGATGGTGCCGGGGTCGGGTTCCGTTCGGCCACCGAACCCTTCGACACCACCGCACCGGCGGGGCGGATGATGGTCCAGATGCTCGGTGTGTTCGCCGAGTTCGAGCGCTCGACCATCATCGACCGGGTGATCGCCGGCATGGAGCGGAAGGCTGCCCTGGGCGGTTGGTGCGGGGGACATGAACCCTTCGGCTACCGGGCAGTCAAAGGGGAAGGACGCCTGGATCCAGACGAAGCCGAGGCTCCCCTGGTCCCGGTCATCTTCGACCTCTACGCCAACAAGCGGCTCGGCTCCCACGCCATCGCCAACTGGCTGACCGATGCCGGACTGTGTACCCGATCAGGCAAGCCGTGGCAGTTCAAGTCGGTGTTGACGGTGCTGCGCAACCGCACCTATCTGGGCCAGGTCCACTTCCGGGGCACCTGGAGTGAGTCCAGCCATCCCCCACTGGTCGAAGCAGGCCTGTTCGACGCCACACAGGCCATCCTTATTGAAAGGGGCGAGGACGTCTCCAAGCGGGCCACAAACAGCTCCGAGTACCTGTTGACCGGTCTGGTTGTCTGTGGGACCTGTGGGAGCCGCTTCACCGGCACCGCGGCCACCGGGCGCAACGCCACCTACCGCTACTACACCTGCGGTGGTCGCCAGCGCTACGGCACGAAGACCTGTTCGGCCGATCGACTGCCGGCAGAGGCCCTGGACGACGCGGTGGTCCACTCCCTCCTCGCCGCCTACGACCGGGTCGACCTGTTCTCCGACGCGGTGGAGGAAGCCCAAAGGCGGGCAGCACTCGGACAGGACCGCCACCAAGGCGAGCTGGCTGCCCTCGACGCCGAGCTGGCCAAGGTCGAGGCCGGTATCGACCGCTACCTCCGGGCCTTCGAGACCGCGACGATGCCCGAGGCGATCTGCGGGGAACGGGTCAAGGCTCTCGGCGCCCAATCGACCGCCCTTCGAGCCCGGCGCGAGCAACTGGCCGACGAGATGGGAGACGCCGATCTCACCGCACCGACACCCGAGGAGCTGTCCGTGCTCCGTGAACGAGTGGCCGAGGCGGTCGCCCAAGGGTCGTCAGGTCCGGTCAAGGCCTTGCTGCAAGCCCTGATCCACGAGATCCGGGTGGACAGCCGGGACGCCATCCACCCGACCTTCCGTGTTCCATTGGGCGGGGACCACCACCCAGACGATGCGGTTCGCGCACCGTCCCGGTCGGTGGGCGCTAGAGGACTCGAACCTCCGACCTCAGCCGTGTGAAGGCTGCGCTCTAACCAACTGAGCTAAGCGCCCGCATTTTATACTGCTGACCTGCGCTTTTACCGGTGCATGTCCGGTGATCACCCTAGCACAGCGCGTGGCGCCGAAAACCTCTCGGGGGTAGGTGACTGTCGCCGCAGTGAGGATCGCTGTACGAGCTTCGCTCATGTGCTCGTTGTACGCGAATCGGGTTATTGACACGACAGGCAGCCTGAGCCGCTGTTATTTGCCAATGGCTCAGACTGCCACCGCCTGTCGGAGCGCCGCCATGTCGCGCCTGATGAGACGGCGATCTTTAACACTCGACCCGCCCCGTAGGCTGTGGATCTCGGACATGCTGCTGGCTAGATACTCCACTCATACACAGCACTGTGCACACCAGGCGAGCCTGGTGAATCACCTGAACGGGGTGTGGGGCGAGAAGCCCACGGCTGAAGCCGTGGGAGGGATAGCCCCACTCGGGCCTCCGGCCCGATCGTGATACACCCATCTGCAAGAGTTCCTCCGATGGCCTACCGCTCCACCAACAAGACCGTGTACTCGGCCAAGTACCACCTGATCTGGTGCCCGAAGTACCGTCGTCGGGTGTTGGTCGGGTTCGTGGCGACGCGCCTGGTCGAGATCATCGGCGAGGTCTGTGCCGAGCACGGTGCTGAGGTGATCGAGGTGGAGACCATGCCCGACCACGTGCACCTGCTGGTCGAAGTGCCGCCGGCGGTTCCGATGAGCAGGTTCATCGGGGCGCTGAAGGGCCGGTCGTCTCGGGTGCTTCGCCAAGAGTCCCCCCACCTGCGACGGTTGCCGTCGCTGTGGACGCCGTCGTGGTTCATGTCCACGGTCGGGGGTGCCCCGCTCGAGGTGGTTCGCCGCTACGTCGAAAACCAGAAACGGGCGGCATAGATGGCTAGCCACGAAGCCCGCTACCGCTACCGATTGCGGGTCAATCCCGCCGAGGCTGAGGCGTTGAAGGGCGTCTTCGACTCGTGCCGGTTCGTCTGGAACCAGGCACTGGGGAGGTGGAACGACCTCTGGCGTTATGAGGGGGTGAGTCTGCGTCTCGCCAGCGCCGACAAGGAGCTGACCGACTGGCGCAGCCGATTCGAGTGGCTGGCTGCGCAGCCGTCGGTTCCAGAACAACAGGTCCTCCGGGACCTGTTCGCATCTGTCTCCGCGTTCTTCGACAAGTCGAACCCGGCCGGTCGGCCCAACTTCAAGAAGCGGCAGAGTGGGTACGCCACCGCCCGGTGGACGAAGAACGGCTTCAAGGTGGAAGGCACCGGTCTGGGTCTGGCCAGTGACCGGCTTGAAGTGGCTACTGCTGAGGGCAGGCTCCCACTCCGGGTGGTGTGGTCGAGACCACTGCCGAGTACGCCGACCAGCGTGACGATCTATCGGGATCGAGGTGGACGCTACTGGGCCAGTTTCGTCGTCCGGGTGGAAGTGCCCCTTGCTCCGGTGGCCGCCACCGGCCGGGCGACGGGACTCGACGTGGGCCTTTCCACCTTCGCCACCACCGAGGATCCGGCACATGACATCGAGAACCCAAGGTTTGCTCGTCGAGCAGCCAGAGCACTGGCCAGGAGTCAGCGCAACACGGCCAGGAAGCAGAGGGGGTCGAAGAACCGGGCAAGAGCAAAGACCCGCCAGGCCCGGGTGGCCGCCACCGTTGCCAACCAGCGGGCCGACTTCCACCACAAGACCGCACGTCGTCTGGTTGCCGACTACGACCGGATCGGGGTCGAGGATCTCCGGGTCAAGAACATGTCGAAGAAGGGGAAGGGGAGGCACAAGAGCGGTCTCAACCGGTCGATCGCCGATGCCGGATGGGGCCAGTCCCGGCGCACGCTCGAGTGGCAGGCCACCAAAGCCGGAAAGGACGTGGTGGCGCTCCCGGCTAGGAACACCACCCAGAAGTGCAGTTCTTGCGGGGCGAAAGCCAAGCCCCGCATCGAGTTGTCGGACCGGGTCTTCCGGTGCCGGGAGTGTGGCCTTGTCCTCGGACGGGACCGCAACGCTGCTCGGAACCTGAATCCGGACCGCATCGGGACACCAGCGGGCGGGTCTGAACCCGCTGGTGTTGCAGTCCCGGTGGGCGACGACGGCAGTAAGCCCAAGGTCCCTGCGGGGACCTTGGCAGCCTGAGCCCCAGAATCCCACGGCTTCAGTCGTGGGAGCAGTCAAGTGTTCCCAGTCGCTGTCGCACCCTTCGGGGGCGGACACGATCCGCTCATCGCAGTGATGGCATCGGGCGAATCCGCTGGCGACTGTCCCGGGTGGCGGCTCCGCCAGGTCGACCAGGCTCGCAGGCGTGTGCAGCAGTTCGTCTTCGCAGACGTCGCCGCCGCTGTTGTCCACCCAGATTCCGTGCTCGTCATTGGAGATCTGGGTGCTGCAATACCAGCATTCGTCGATCATCAGATCTGCCCCTGTCCTGGTGCGGCTGTCGTGTTCAGACTGTTGCGAACCCATCCGCAGCCCGCGAGGTGCTGCTCGACCTGCCGTTCGATCCATCGCAGGGCTTCGTGAGGATCCTGTGTCCGCTGGGTGGGTGCTGGCCATAGGGGTGTTTCCCCCTGGTACCAGCCGCATCCCAGACGCCGGACTTCCCAGAGCGGAGCGATGTAGATGAGCTCAGTGCTCATCCGACGCTCGCCTCGCGAGAGAAGATGCCGAGCTTTGCCGGCCGCAGCCAGTCCATGCGCTCGCCGCATTCGCCGCCGCCCTGGGCGAACCCCGGGTGCCCCCGCAGTAGCGACTGGAGGAACAGCGTCTTCCGCTTGTTGACCTTGTCCATCACCTCACCACCCGCAGGATCTCGTCGTACTCCGACGGAGAGTGTTCAGCCAGGAAGTCGATCGCCCGCTGGTGCAGGACGCTGCCCTCTCGTGCCCGGGTCGCCACGTGCCGCCAGGCGGCTGTGTCGCCGTTGAATGTCGGCTTGCTGCCGTCGTCGGGGGAGTCGTTGCGCTGCAGCTCCCACGGCGGATGCTCGGGATCCTGACACTCGGAAAGGCCCCAGCCTTCAGCGGAGGCCACGGCGCTGTCCTCCGTCGTCCACTCGGTCATTACAGTTCCTCGATCGTCTCGACCATGTTCGCTGCATGGTCGTAGGCGTCGGCCTTCGCGGCGAGCTCTCGCTTCGCTCGCACAGTCTTGGCGCCCTTGCTGCAGATTTCCATGTAGCGCGACTGCTCGCGTAGCAGGTCGATGGTCTCCTGCTTTGTACGGTGGATGCTCAGATCGCCCATCACGGCTCCTCTCGACTCAGGCATGCCGGTACTCGCGTGTCGAACGATTCCGTCTCGGCGTCTGGCCACAGGTAGCCCCAGTAGCTGTCTCGGCCACTGCCGTACCTGCGAGCCCGCACCCCGCACCGCCGGCAGGTGCGCTAGCGGTCCGGCCACTCCCGAGTCTCCCAACGGTGAGTGGATGTTTGGGCGGTGGTCATGCCGGCTGGCCGTGCTTCGAGCACTTCGGGCAGTAATGCCATGCCCCGCCGTCCGTGACGGTCCACCCGCCGTGCTTCGCCCTGCGAATGACTATTGCCCTTGGCTCCGACGCGACGCCCGTGAACACCTCGTGGCATCGCTCCGCTCGCAACGGGTCTTCACCGGCAGTGACGTTCAGCCCGTCGCATGCGATAACGACTGCTTTGAGCATGGTCATCAGAACACCGTCTCCTCGTCTGAGGTGCGTCGGATCCGGTGTTCGGCGCCGCACCGGTCGCAGATGTAGCAGGCGCTTCCCCCGGATGCGCCTAACACGAGCGGGGCTTGCGATCCGTCGTCGCGGGTCGATCCGCACGAGTCGCACTGCTCGGTCGCCACGATCTCGTCGACCAGGTTGCCTTCGTCGTCTTGGACGCAGTGCGCTACGCCCGCGACTCGGATCGACGCGACGAGCGGCGGGCCGTACAGGTCGCAGTCGTCGCACAGCCAGCCGTACTCGTCAGGCTGGAGCGTCAGGCTGGGGTGAGCCTTGCGCCAGCGCGCGGCGTGAGCCGGGCATAGCAGGCGGCCGGTGTCTGTGAGTAGATAGTTCATCGGGGGGGTGTCGGCATGGGCTGAGAGTTGTCGGCGCCGGCGATCCAGTCGCCGAGCGACATCACACCCAGGTGGAAGTGGCGGTCGATGGCGGCGACCAGTGCTTCCGGGTCGGGATGTTCCTCCTTCAGCTGCGCCAGCTTCCGTGAGCTCAGTAGGGTGCCGTCCGCGCCGGTCGTCGATTGCCAGACGATGTTGCCGGCGGGATTACGGACGACGGTCGACGCGT
>JAJZJN010000013.1 GCA_021851165.1 Actinomycetes bacterium | reverse complement strand
GTCACGATCACAGGCAGGCCGGATGCCATGGCCTCGGCTACCGGCATGGCGAACCCTTCACCACGGTAAGGGTGGACCAGGACGTCGCAGGCTCGGTAGAGCCCCGCCATCTCGTGCGCCGTAAGGTTGCCCTCGACCAGCTCTATCGCAGGCAATGCGCTGTCCGAAGCGGCCTGGCGCAGCCGATCGTCGAAGGTGGCTCCCCGGTAGATGCTTTCGGATCCGAAGGGCTTGACCACCAGGCAAACGTCATCGGAGGATCGGAACGTGCCCAGGTATGCATCGAGCAGCACATCGATGCCCTTGCGCAGGATGGCCCCACCGACGAACAGGAATTTTACCTGCTTGGTGGTGGTGAGGGGAAAGAGGTTCCCCTCCGGTTTGAAAAGCTCGGTGTCAACACCATTTGGTACGACATGGACCTTTGCCGGGGGAATGCCACTTTGCACGTAGCACTCCCGGACCCACGAGGAAGGGCACCATATCTCATCCACCAGATTGCACATGGGATCGATCCAGCTTCCGGGTATTCCCCCGAACTCCCATGGCTGGATCATGACCAGAGCGCCTTCTGCGGGAGGGGAGAAGTCGGGAGGCCATGCATGGCGCACCTCGACTGATACCCGTTCAACCCGCTTGATTCGCTCGGATGAACGAGATGCCACGAGCTTTGCCAGCTGTGCGTCAAGCCCGTCTGGGCTGGCCCCGTCTGGGCTGGTCTCGGCTGGGCTGGCCTCGGCTGGGCTGGCCTCGGCTGGGCTGGCCTCGGCTGGGCTGGGCGACTCCTCTGCGGTGCATATCTCGAGCTGTAGGTCAGCCGACTCGAGAAGCCCGGCACAAAGCGCCCTGTTGACCTGGGCCAAGCTATGGAGCGCGAACACGTCTCCTTTCCAGCGAATCCTAGGCCCTACCGCTTCCGAAGCCTGACCCGACTCGGCGACGCCAAGGGGGGATTGGCCCTGCGCTCTTGGGCTCGGCCCGGTTGCCTGTCGGCCCGCTTGGGCAGCGGGCTCGGTGGTCTGACGCGCTTTGCCCGTCATGGGTGCCGCAGCCAGGGCTCCGGCAAGGTTCACCAGCCTCGCTGCTGCCAATAGGGCTGAGCTCTCCCAACCCCACTTGGCATGTATGTCCGCGGATGCCCGGAGCCCCAGCTCCCGAGAGCCGACCGGGTCCTCGAAGACTCTACGCATGAGGTGAGCTAAGTGGGCGGCTGAGGGCTCAGCCCAGCGCTGGCCATGGAAATGACGAAACTCTGCAGTCGCCTCCGTGGGAACGAGCCCGTCGATATCGATCAGCATGCTGTTCGAGTCGTCCATGAAGTCGAGCGTCGCGCTCCAACGAGTTGCCAGGACCGGTAGGCCGCATGCCATGGCCTCCATCTGCGGCCTACCCCAACCTTCGCCGCGCGACGGGGCCAGGTAGGCATCGGCTGCCGCGTAGAGCCGTGGCAGGTCTATCGACACGAGGCGCTCGGTAATGACCGCTATCGGCGCGACTTGGCCCCTCTTGGTCCCGATACCTTCGAGCAGCGAGTCGATCTGGGCCTCGACCTGGAGGCGAAAATCCCCATCGACCGGGTACGCCGGCGCGCAGTGCAGCACAAGCGATACGTCGTCGTCGGGGCCGAAGGCCAATGCCCAGGCGCGCAGGGCGACGTCCCACCCTTTGCGCAGGGACCATTGCATGCTGCTCAGGAATGTGGTCCCGCGTGTCTCTACCGGCGCCAGGGGGAGGAGCCCGGGTCGGAAGCGAGCTGTGTCGATGCCTCCAGGAACGACTCTGATCGGCACGCTGACACCGGCTGAAGCGAAGGTAGCGGCATTGAAGTGGCTGGCTACCCAGATCTCGTCCAGGGCGTCCAGACGCCCGGGACTTCCGGCGGGCAGTCCATCTGTCTCGAACATGGTCCTGCCCACCGTGAGGGCAGCTCCGGGAACTGGCTCCATCCAGTTGACCGGGCCGTGCACGACGGCAATGACGGGTTCGTGCAGATCCTGGGACATGGCGTCGGCCAGGAGCCGGCCGTCATCGGGGTGGACGGCGGCAAGTGGGTCTTGGAGGCAGGGCACGCTGTCGGTGGTCTGCACCGACCGGGCGGCCACAGGGACTCCAAGACGGCGTAGATGCGTGACGAACGCTCTGGCCTCCTCGGCGAAGCCACCGGTCTCGAGGAAGGGTCCAACCCAGCAGATGGTCCCTTCGAAACTGTCCAGGGAGGCACTGCTGTCCCGGGGGACGCGGCTATACCGCGGCACTGCAGCTACCATCGGTCAGGTCGCGGGTAGGCAATAGCGAGGAGCGTATGATCTCGTCCAGGTCCAATCCCGATCCCGCGGGGTCATGTCCATATTCGTGGGTAGGGTTGGCCGCTGGCGAGGCCAGCGCTGCTGCTGACAGCTCCTGCCAGCGGGATGCGTCCGACACGACGAGGCCGATTGCCTCTGCCATCCTCCTGGCGTCGCATGCAGCCAGCACGCCGTCGTCTTCGTCGAGGTCGAGTGTTTCCGCAACTTGCCGAGTAGCCACGACTGGAGTGCCGCCAGCAAGCGCTGCGAAGATCTCAGCGCTGTAGACGGCCTCGGTGAACGGCGCCACAAGCGCGAGGGCACTTTGCAGGTGAGGAAGCACGTCCGGCACCAGGCCGAGGTGATCTATGCCGCTTCGAGGAGGGAGATCGCGTAGCACCCCGAGAGTATCGGGGCCTGCGACCCTGAGGGTCGTGCCCCCCGCTGCTCTGCAGGCTGTCGTATCCAGCAGTGGGTAAACCTCCTCGATCCACCAGCGGATTCCTTCACGGACAGCGGGCCGGCCGGTAGATCCTGTGAGGATGATCCCGGCACGACCTGCATGGCCGAGCACGGGCCCGAGGCCGCTGGGCGCGAGGAGGCCGTCTTCGTCAGGTTGCCTAGGCCAACGGCTCGACACCGTGGCCAGGTCGGTGTCGGCTACGACGACGAGATCGGGAGCCACCCGGTGCAGGTAGGAAACGATGCCAGGGTCGCAGGTGCCGGCAGCCAGGACCACCGTATGGTAGGCACCAGCTCCTAGCAGCTTGTCCAGGCTCGGGGCGACCGCCTGCTGCCAGGCTGCACGCTGGTTAGGGTCCCTGGGCGCCGTGTGGTCGTCCCATCCCCAGCACACAGCGCCAAGCTGTCCCACGCGCCGTGCGAAGCTGGGTGTGGCGGCGCTGAAGCAGTAGATGTCGGCACCGCTACTGGCTTGGCGCAACGCGTCGAGCAGTGCCGTCGTGCGGAGTCCGCCTGGATTGCGGTCGATGACGAGCACGGACGGGATATCCTGCCTCGCCACGAGAGCCGGGTTGGCTGTCTGGATGGTCCCCTCGGCGCCCCCGGTGCCTATAGCGGGGGTAGCTGCCTCGCTGGTGCCTGCCCGCACTCCGGTCACGCGGGCTACCGCTGCAGGGTCGACAACGAGCTCTCCACCGGCGCCCCGCAGGGCATCTCCCAAACGGGCCTCCACGGCCATGGTTTCGAGGTTCCCATGCCCCGGTTCCCAGCCAGCCATCTCGTCGAGGCTGGCAAGTGCCGCCAGCAACGCTTTGCGCCTGGCCAGGAGGCATGTCGAGGGGAGCCAAGCCGGTGACCAGCGGCGCAGGAGGAGTGGCGTCCCCATGGCTTCGCCCCTCCCGTACACAACGGCCTCCCCATTTACGAGCATCCCTCCTGCTGCCACGCAGGTCCCGCCGTCGTCAGCCAGAAGGGGCCCCACGGCCACGAGCCGGGGATCGGCGTCGAGATCGTCCAGGAGCACCTCGATCCACCCTGTCTCCGGCCTGCATGGTGACCCGATGATCGCCAAGATCTCGCCACGGGCCAGCTCGGCTCCACGGGTGAGAGAGCGGCAAATGCCGATCGGAGCGTCGTTGCGAACGAGGCGGACGTCGCCACCGAGGCTGTCGAGCACCATCGCCGTCGCGGGGTCAGTGCCGTCATCGACCACGATCACCTCGAACGACAGATGCTCGTCCAGGCTGTTCGCCAGTGCCTCGAGGCATGCGAGCATTTCGGTGGCGGTGGCGGTGCCAGCAGCGGTGGCGGTGCCAGCAGCGGTGGCGGTGCCAGCAGCGGTGGCGGTGCCAGCAGCGGTAGCGGTGGTGTGCTCGGGCATGTGCCTGGCGCTGTCATGGGCAGCGGCTAGGAGCACGACCGAGACTCGTGGAGCGTCGCCCATGTCGTGGTTGCCCATGGGTTCGTGGCGGGCATCTTGGATGTCCGCGAATGCCTCTGCCAGATCAGGAGCGAGCTGAGCGAGCTCGGCGAAGGCACCGGGGAACTCCAGGGATCCCAGTGACAACAGCGCCGGTCCGAGTGCCTCGCGTGCAGCGGCGTCTCCGAACGCCCTCGAAGCCACTGCCGCTGCCTTCACGCGCGCCCGCGGCCGCTCGGATGGGTCGCGAGCTATGGAGACGAGTGGGCAGAGGTCGGCAAGCCCCTCGGAGCGGAGGCGTGATGACCACATCAGCGCACGCTCCAACCTGAGGCGCCGGGCGAGGCTTGCCGCGGTGGCGAGAACCGCGTCGCGCTCGGGGAGTCTCTCCCAGCAGGCATCCAGCAGCTCGTCCGCAGGCTCAGGGAGGAACTGGAGGATCTGGGCGAGGAACAGCTTGACGCGGTCTGCCGGGAGCACGTCAGCGACCTCACCTAGATCTCGCCCAGCCTGCTTCAGGCATGCTACGAGCTCGCCTAGATGGGTATCGAGCGCTCCGCGCTCCCTGAGCGACGCCAGGAGCACATCGGCTGCCTCCCCGTAGCGCTCGAGGGCTACCAGCGCCTTGGCCCGCATCGCCGCGAACATGTGCTGGTCGTACTCGAACAGGTCGTCGTCGCGTGACGACTCCGCCGTGGTTGGCAGGAGGGAGAGAACCGCGTCGTTGTCGCCCTGGGCCAGGCGCACGCGCGCCTCCAAGGTGTCGGGTAGGACGCTCGTGACGCTGTCGCCACGCAGCCGTTCGACCCATTCCATCGCCTCGTCGAGCCGGTCGAGGCCGATGAGCAACTCGGCGACGCTCCGCTCTCCGAGCCGTTTCGTCGTGGGGTCGGTGGTCGCTGCTACTCCGCGTCGCAGGTAGTCGAGAGCTTCTTCGTGCTTGCCGGGCACTGTGCCAAGCGACCTGCCGAGGCTCACCAGGGAGTATCCTGGTATCGGTGCTTCCCTGCCATTGGCAGCGGTCTCCGTTTCAGCCACCTCGGTCTCGGCAACCCGGATATTGCGCTCGAGCTTGGACCTGGCGACCATCCGCTTGTCCAGATATCCGGTGTGGCGCAGGCGTGTGCCCTCGAGTGGGGCCAACATGAGCACAGGCCGGCTCTCGGGAGCAGCTACCTGCTCGTGAAGGCGGCCGACCCACATGCCAGCGCGTCTGCGGAACAGCCTGCACGCAACATGTGCGAAGCTGGTTCCGGTGCCGGCACCGGTCAGGTTGTCGATCGAGACGAGGAGCCCTTCGAGTGCCGGCGAGCTCTGCTCGAGCAGATGCCGTAATCCCACCGGATCCGGCGTGACCAGTGTCTCGTCGGCGTCGAGCCACGCGACCCATGTGCCACGGCAGTGTGCCAGGGCGGCGTTCCGCGCGCGAGAGAAGTCGTCGTCCCAGTAGCCTTCCACCACGGTTGCGCCCCGTGCCCGAGCGATCTCCCGGGTGGCGTCGGTCGACCCGGTGTCGTAGACGACGATCTCGTCGGCAAAACCTTCGAGGGAGTCCAGGCACCCGGGCAGGTCCTCCTCCTCGTCACGGGCGATGAGGCAGGCTGATACGAGCGGCTCGGGTGGGCTCGACGGGATCCTGCCATGGCGCTCGACGAAACCGGCTTCGGCGGAGCGGTAGGCCGCGCAGCGGGCCTCGTAGCTTCCGAGGCAGCTCCCGACATGATGGACGAAGCAGCCCTCGACCACAGCTGCGAGACCACCCCCAGCCGCGATGCGGGCGCAGAGGTCCTCGGTGGCCACCGCAGCGTCGTCGCCGAGAGCTTCGTCGAACCCGCCGACCGCTTCGAACGCCTTTCGGGCGACAGCCAGGACCGTAGGCGACAGGATGCTCGTGGCCGTGGTGTCACCACGTCTGGACAGGGCAAGGTCACGAGCGAAGCGCCGGAGGGCCCTCGGGTCGGTTGGCGCATAGGGCAGGGGAGTCATCTCCTGGCCCGTCGGCCCTATGTTGAGCCTGGGCCCTGTTACCTGAACGCCCGGCAGCTCCATGGCTTCGCCGAGCATGTCGAGCCAGCGTGGTCCGAGCAGGACATCGGTGTGGAGGAAGACGATGATCTCACCTGACGCGCCGACTGCTGCCAGGTTGCATGCAGAGGCCCAGTTGGCTGCTGGGGCCGTCTCGATGGATCCGGCCCACGGATAGTGGCGGTTGAAGGACGTGCTACCGCTGCCGTGTGGATTCACGACCGTAGTGGTGTCACGCGGGCCGAGTGTGGGGCGCAGCGCGCTGAGCAGTGCCACCGTAGAGTCCGGGCTGGCCTCGGTGATCACGACTACAGCGGCGGTGGGGCGGCTCACCGGGATGTCATCGGCTCTTTGCGCCTTCGACTTGACCGCACCGGCCGGCCTGAAGCAGGGAGTGATCGGGCTGCTGGGTCTGGGACAACCTGATCGAGCGGGAGCCTGGAGGCAATCTGGATTCCGGCGAGTTTGCGCTAAAGCACGGCGGCTCGATTGTCGATACACTGCATCGGAGCATTCGGGACCACTGGTTCGGTCCGGCCGTGCGCGGCCGGTGAGCTTCCGGTCGAAGTGGTCGTGGGTGCTGCCGCTCACGGAAAGGGCGGCGCGAAATACCAATGAACACCTAACAAGGAGAAGGAACGGATGTCCTCGCTCGTTGTAAATACCAACCTTGACGCGATAAACGCGTACAACAATCTCAACGCGACCAATATCTCGTTGAGCCAGACCATTGCCCAGCTCTCGTCGGGCTTGGCGATCCAGACCGCAGCGGACAATCCCGCGGGGTACCAGATCGCACAGAACTTCACCTACGAGATCAACGGCGCCCAGCAGGCGATCAACAATGTCCAGAACGGTGTGTCGCTCGTACAGACCGCAGACGGTGCGCTCAACCAGATCGCCTCGATCCTGCAGACGATGGACCAGCTCGCCGCTGCGAACTCCAGTGGTGGCACCACCGACCCCGCGTCGGTCGCTGCAAACCAGCAGGAGTTCGTCGACCTGCAGAACGAGATCCAGCAGATCGCATCGACCACCACCTTCGGTACTCAGAACCTGCTGAACGGAACGTTCTCCAACGAGATCGTCCAGGTCGGTGCGTTCGCCACAGTGGCCGACCAGATCACCTTCGGCGTGTCTGCCGCCACCGTTGGCGCCCTGGGCGTAGCGACAGGGAGCGCCGGCGTTTCGATCGGCACGGTATCGGCAGCGCTGTCGGCACTGGCGTCGGTGCAGGCTGCGATCTCGACGGTTGCGTCGATGGCTGCAGGTGTGGGGTCACTGCAAAACGAGCTGCAGGGTATAGCGGCGAACCTGACGGTGATGAACCAGAACCTGACGGCAGCCAAGTCGCAGCTAGTCGATGTGAACTTCGCCGAAGCTACGACGCAGTTCTCTACCCAGCAGATCCTCATGCAGTCCGGCACCGCGATGCTCTCGCAGGCCCAGCAGCAGCCGGCTCTCGTCCTGAAGCTCCTGACCTGAGCCTATGGCGGGTTGCTCCGTGCCCTGGCCGCCTCCGTGGCGGTCAGGGCACGGTCCAGCCGCCGGGGAGGACACCGGACCCAGCCAGCCGACCGGAGGTAGGCGAACATGACAAGCATTGCCGGCACGGGGGGTTCTGGCCCGCTGCTCCAGGCCAGCGGCCTCATATCCGGGCTGAACACCCAGCAGATCATCCAGGCCATGCTGCAGTCGTACCTGCAGCCGGAGCAGGATCTCCAGGCGCAGCAGAGCCAGCTTCAGACCCAGGCGAGCGCCTGGCAGCAGATCAACACCGACCTTGCAGCGCTCCAGAGCGCAGCGACCTCGCTCACCACCGCGACCGGATCCGGGTGGCCGATGCTCGCGACATCGTCGAGCTCGACGGTTGCCACCGCCACTGCGTCACCTTCGACTCCCGCTGGGTCGGTATCGTTCACCGTCCAGCAGCTCGCCACCAACGACGTGCTCGATTCCACCGGCACCGTGGGATCCACCGCGGACTCGATTGCGAGCGCCAACACCGGCTTTCTCCTGAGCCAGGCGAGCTCTCTGGGGTTCTCATCCCTGGCGTCCGGAAGCGGGCTCGCCCTGGGGAGCCACTCGCTTGACGTAACACAGGCTTCTCAGGGCGCTTCGACGACCGGAACCAGTGCCGTGGCCGCGTCCACGACGATCGGTAGCACCAACGACACCCTCGACGTCACGGTGAACGGCACTGCCTATACCTACACCATCGCCGCGGGCACCTACACCCAGAGCCAGCTCGCTTCTGCGGTTGCGTCGGCCTCGGGTGGGGCGCTGCAGGCAAGCGTCAATTCGAGCGGATACATGGCGATCTCGACCACCGACCAGGGATCGGCGGCGACCATGCAGGTCACGGGCGGCACCGCGCTTGGCTCTCTCGGCGTGGCCACGATGGCATCGGCGGCAAGTGGCGTCGACGCGCTGGTAAACGTCGACGGCACGGTCAACACGGTTGGCAACTCGACGACAGGCCCGATTGCTGCAGGCTCGGTTTTCACGTTGACATCGGGCACGGGAGGATCGATCACCGCGGCGGTGGGCACGGGAGGATCGGTCGACGCCGGCTCGACCACGGCGACGAACGTGAGCACCGGCAGCGGCTCTCTGGCAGACCTGGTGGCAAATGTGAACTCCGCCAACGCCGGGGTGTCGGCCAGCGCGATAGACACCTCCAACGGCTACATACTGCAGCTCTCCTCCTCGCAGGATGGTACGCACGCGAACATGACCATTGACACGAGCGCCTTCTCGACGGCCATCGGCACTCTGCAAAGCGTCCAGAGCGGGCAGGACTCGGTGGTATGGCTGAACGGTATAGCCGCCGACGCCGTTACTTCGCAGAGCAACGCCGTCACCGGCTTGCTTCCCGGTCTGACGGTGAACCTCCTGGCAACCTCGTCGGCAGAGACGACCGTGAGCGTGAGTCCGGACGCGGCTGACGCGGCCAAGTCGGTGCAGGGCCTGGTAACCGCCGCGAACACCGTTCTTGCCGACATCGCAAAGTACGCAAGTTACAACCAGCAGACGAACGTCGCGGGCCCGCTGTTCGGCTCGCCCCTCGTAAGCTCTCTCCAGAGTCAGATCCTTGCCACCTTCGGCATGACCACAGGCAGCTCGACGCTCGGCAACCCCGAGGGCGTGGGTATCACCCTCAACGCCGCTGGAACGATCTCTTTCGACCAGTCGACGTTCGAGAGCGCCCTCAATGCGAATCCGAGCCAGGTCGAGGCCATGTTCGCCCAGGGAGGGTCATTCTCGCCGGCCTCGTCGAGCTATACCGGCGACGTGAGCTTCGAGAACGCCACCGGCGAGGCCACTCAGGGCAGCTATGCGGTGTCGGTCAGCCACTCTGCCACCCAGGCCACCGACTCCGAGACGTCCAACACCTCGGGCAGCGTGAGCACCGCAGAGACCCTGACCATTGGAAGCGGCGGCAGCACTGTGGTCTACACGACGACTGCTGGTGAGTCCTTTTCGAGCATAGTGAGCGCTTTGAACCAGCTATTCGTGAAAAGCGGTATCGGGCTGTCGGCTCAGGTGGCCAGTAGCGGTGGTCTGGAGCTGCTGTCATCCGCCTATGGCAGCGCGGCGAGCTTCACCGTCAGCTCCACTGACACTGCTGCGGGAACCACGGGGCTCGCGGGATCGGGCAGCGCGACCTTCAGCGGGACCGACGTGGCTGGGACGATCAACGGCACACCGGCCACTGGGACCGGCCAGGTGATGGGAGCCGACGGGTTGACGCTGCTCGTGACAGCTCCGGGTATCACGAGCTCCACCAACATCGGGACGTTCCAGTACGAGCCAGGTATCGCCCAGCAGATATCGAATTTCGCCCAGGGGATGTCGAGCGCGCCAGGGGGTGTGGTGACCCAGGCGATCAAAGGGCTGCAGAACGAGTCGACCGGCCTGGATCCCCAGATCAGCTATTACGCGTCGCTGGCTGCCGAGCAGAAGCAGATGCTCGAGCAGCAGTTCAGCCAGCTGGAGGTCCAGCTCGGCACGCTCAAGAGCGAAGGCAGCGCGTTGAGCCAGTTCGTGAACGGGCTGCCGTGAGAAGGGTTACCGAGAGCGGCCTGACCGGCGCAATTACCACAGGAGGGCAATGAGAATGGTTGGACAATGGGGCCAGGGACCCGGTGGCGTCAGGCAGGCCAAGGCGATGGCAGAGCTCCAGGAGCGCTACATGGTGGATGCCGTCGCGACCGCCTCGCCTGCTGCCAGGCTGGTCATGCTATACGACAAGCTAGTGGCCGATTGCACCATGGCCGACGCCGCCTTCGAGCGCCGTGACTGGTACCAGGTGAACGAAGCCCTGGTGAACGCGCAGGAGATCCTCATCTACCTGTCTGCCAGCCTTGAACCCGAGCTATGGCCTGAAGCAGGAGACCAGCTGCGTGCTCTTTACAACTTCCTCTATTCGGAGCTGGTGGAGGTCAACTTGCGCAAGGACCGGGAGCGCCTCGGGCGGCCACGGGGGATGATCTCCCAGCTGGCCGATGCCTGGCGCCAGGCCGCGGGGAATCTGGCGACCCAGGAGGCGCCTGCAGCCGGTCAAGGTCATGCCGAGCCAGGGCATGCAGATCCGGTGCACATGGGTCCAGCTGAGGCGAGCACGCCGCACTCCGGCGTGCTCGCCGGAGCAGGCGGGCGCGATGGCGGCTGAGCCAACACGGGAGCCGGTACCGGCACAACAGCCTGTTGTCCCTATGCAGGACCCCACGCAGGCTCAGAGCTGGGCGCAGATCCTGGACGAGATCGAGGTGCGTATCTCGGTTCATGAGTCGGTGCTGGAAAACGGCCTGCCCCCTTTGGACGCCTACCAGCTTCCTCGGGGCGTCGGGTCGATCCCGGACGATCTGCGCAGCAGGGCACAGATGCTGTTGGACCGCTATCTCGCCCTTCAAGAGAGGGTGGCGAGTGCGCGCGCGAAGATCGGCGGCGCCTTGGCGCGCATGGACAAGGGTGAAGTGCTGCAGGGAGCCGCCGGCCGGGAGCGGCCAGCAGCCTATGTGGACCGGCTGGGCTGACCGGCTGGGCTGACCGGCTGGGCTGACCGGCTGGCGGAGCATGGCTGATCAGGTCGGGGGGGCGTTTCGTGCCCTGCGACGGTGCTCCATCTGGAGGTCGAACAGGTAGCGGGTTATGCGGCTGCACGCCGCTTCCGGCAGGGGGCGGAACCTACACCTCGCCTCGCCGTCGGCCGATACTGCAAGCACATCGGCCTCGGCCTCGAGGGCCCCGCCGGGTAGCTCTATCTCGAGGTGGACCACGTCGCCCTGGACGAGATCCCCCGAACTGGACAGCCGGACCCCACCGCCGCCCAGGTCCACCGTGGTCGTCCCGAACGAGGTCTCCCGTTCGCCGGATGCGTCCTCGATCGTTACGAGCGCGTCGAGTGAGGTCCGTATGCGGAGCCAGTCGCGCCGCTGGAGGGTCTCGACGGGCCGCCCCTCCGGGCCCTGGCGGAGTATGAGCACGTATGGGCGATCGTTGCCTAGCACGTCGAGCCTGCCCACGGTACGGATCAGAGCGTTGTCCCCGGGGCGCTGGGCGACGACGGTCTGGTTGTGCAGATCTGTCACCCTGGGGTCGTCCGTCTCGAGACGTAGGGCTGAAGGGGTTGCCCCGACTGCGACCGCCTCGACTACATGCGGAGCACTTCCGGCGGAGGAGCTGATCCCACCGGCTCCATGGCCGGGGTCATCCACCGGGCGCAGCAGCAGCGTGCTGCCGACGAGGTCACTCAGGGAAGGACCGGTAGCCAGCACCGCATCGCTGCTTGTTCAATCCGATCACGCCCCACCTGCAATCAGTCGGTCACGGCCACGAGGTCGTGAACATCGAGCTGCCCTGTAGCCTGGGTCGGCCCCCGAGCATGCCCAATGCCCAGTCGCACGGTGGCTGCCCATGGGATCCTTGACCCTACGGCGGCAAGTCTATGCCTTTCAAAGGGCTGGAGTCAGCCTCCACGACAGTGGCCCCTCTCTTGGCAGGACATCCCCGCCCAGCACGGCGGCTATCTTGCGGCGGCTGGCAGGGGTGCCCGGTCTCGCCTGGTCGAGCAGCTCGTTGATGGTCGCAACCGTGCCGGGTGACCCGGCTAGCGAGGATTCCACGAACACGACGAGAAGCTCCAGGGCGGGCAGCACGTCGTGAAGCGGGCTGCACCTCTCCTGCTGCCAGGCGGCGAGCACGGTCGTCAGGTAAGACGCGAGGCCCGGAGAAACGAAGGTGAGGCCGTGTGCGTGCAATGTGTCGACGAAGAGCCGAATGTCCGGGTCGTTCTCGGATGCAGCTTCACTGCGCTCTGCTCTGCCTATGAGCACTTCACCGCGGTATCCGAGCTCGAACGCCTCCCGCGAAGTCTGCGAGATCGCGCTTGCAAGCTCGTTTGCGACGCGGCCTATCGCCGGGAGCTCCGCCGAGGGGCGACGTGCGTGGCGTGTGCGAGGCTCTGTCCCTTCCGCGCGGATGGACCTTGTCACCATCTCGAGAACACCGGGATCGAGGAGCCTGGCCAGTAGCTGCGCCTTGGAGGTTCTCAGAAGCTCGGAGGTCTCGTTGGGCTGAGCAGAACGGCGACCGAGCACCTGCCCAAGCTCGAAGGCTATGAGCCAGTCCAGGTGGGCGCGACCGGAGGCTGGCACGCCTCGATCATCAGGCGCGGCTGGATGGCGTTTCCGAGAACGCGGGATTCCCGGAAGCAGTGACATCAACCAGCTCCAGACCTGGTTTCCCTGACCGTCGACTGAAGTTGGTTTGTGCATATCATCACCTGCAGTGGTCATTATACCACTTAGAGCGATGTTCAGCTACAGCGGCACCGGATGGTGCCGGAACCTAGCCTGCCTGATCCGAACCGATCTCGGCTAGGACCTTTGCGGCATGGCCGTCTGCACGTACGTTGTACCAGGATCGCACGATACGGCCGTCGGGGCCTATGAGGAAGGTCGAGCGGATGACACCCACGGTCTTCTTGCCGTACATGGTCTTCTCGCCCCACGCACCGTAAGCCCCCATCACGTTGCGATCCGAGTCGGTGAGAAGCGGGAAGGCGAGCTCGTATTTCCTGCGGAAGCTCTGGTGCTTCGCTGCGGCATCGGGCGAAATGCCCACTATTGCCACCTTAGCCTTCGAGAAGGCCGCGAGCTGGTCGTTGAACTGGCAGGCTTCCTTAGTGCATCCAGGCGTATCGTCGGCCGGATAGAAGTAGACGACCACGCTCCTGCCGGCGAAGTCGCCCAGCCGGATCGACTTGCCGTCCTGGTCGGGAAGATCGAATGCAGGAGCTGGGTCTCCTGGACCGAGCCTGACATTCGGGGACTGGTCGGGAGTGGATCGGTCGGCTGCCATCTATGCCGCCTGGCTCCGGCCGTCGAGCGCCACGGTGATCCGAACGTTTCCAACCCTGAGATATACGCCTGGTGCTACTCCGGTGCCATCAGCCATCATGCTCGAAGTCTATTCCTCCTACTCGGAGACCTCATCGCTCAGGAGAGCCTATGGTGCTTGCCCAGCACATCCGTCCCCATGCGCGCGAGACTGGTGGCAGCGGGAGCTCGGAGGGACCGGGCTGAGAGGGCGTCTCACTGGCGCCGACCGCCGAACCTGCTCCGGGTAATGCCGGCGAAGGGAGGAGAAGAACCATGGACCTTGATCCGACGAACAGCCGATCCGTGCATGTCCAAGATGGGACCAGCCAGTCTGGGGCCGACCGGGGCGTGCGCCGCGAGAAGGTGTATCTCGAGGGAGAGCTCGAGGGGGTAAGGGTGCCTTTCGTGGAGGTGTCCCTGGCCGACTCACCGGGCCCCGGGGGCCCGGTGGCAAACGCACCGCTCAGGCTCTACGACACGTCAGGTCCCGGTTCCGACCCCACGGCCGGTCTGCCGCCCCTGCGCCGTGCATGGATCATCGGCCGGGGAGACGTGGACGAAGGCGAAGGGCGCCGTCCGGTACTGCGTGACGACGGCCGGGCAGCGGTTCGGAGAGGTGCCGGTGCAGAGCCGTTCCCCGGGGTCCCAAGCCGCCCGTTGCGCGCTCGCGGGGCTGCACCGGTCACCCAGCTGCACTACGCGCGGAGCGGGCGGATCACCGCGGAGATGGAGTTCGTCGCTCTGCGTGAGGGGGTGTCGCCCGAGATGGTGCGAGAGGAGGTGGCTGCCGGGCGCGCCATAATCCCGGCCAACGTGAACCACCCCGAATCGGAGCCAATGGCCATCGGGCGGAAGTTCCTCGTGAAGGTGAATGCGAACATCGGCAACTCGGCTGTCGCCTCGTCGGTCGCCGACGAGGTGGAGAAGCTCACGTGGGCGATTCGTTGGGGCGCGGACACGGTGATGGATCTCTCTACCGGGCCTGACATCCACACCACGCGGGAGTGGATAGTGCGCAACTCCCCTGTTCCTATAGGCACTGTTCCTATCTATCAGGCGCTCGAGAAGGTGGATGGGCGCCCCGAGGAGCTGACCTGGGATCTCTACCGCGACACGATCATCGAGCAGGCCGAGCAGGGGGTCGACTACTTCACCGTGCACGCTGGGGTGCTGCTGCGCTACGTGCCGCTTACAGCCAAGCGGGTCACGGGGATCGTGAGCAGGGGAGGATCGATAATGGCGGCGTGGTGCCTGGCGCACCACACCGAGAACTTCCTCTACACGCACTTCGACGAGCTCTGCGAGATCCTGGCAGCCTACGACGCGGCCTTTTCTCTCGGTGACGGTCTGCGACCTGGTTCGGTCGCCGATGCCAACGACGAGGCGCAACTGGCCGAGCTGAAGACCATGGGAGAGCTTACCGAGGTTGCCTGGCGGCATGGGACTCAGGTGATGATAGAAGGTCCTGGCCACGTCCCTCTTGACAAGGTCGCCGAGAACGTGACCCTGGAGCGCCAGTGGTGTCACGATGCCCCCTTTTACACCCTGGGTCCTCTTGTCACCGACGTGGCGCCTGGCTACGACCACATCACATCGGCCATAGGTGCGGCGGTCATTGCCATGCACGGGACGGCGATGCTCTGCTACGTCACCCCGAAGGAGCATCTCGGACTGCCCAACCGCGACGACGTGAAGGCAGGAATGATCGCCTACAAGATCGCGGCTCATGCCGCGGACGTTGCCAAGGGGCATCCCAGGGCGCGTGAGTGGGACGATGCTCTGTCCAAGGCCCGTTTCGAGTTCAGGTGGGAGGACCAGTTCGAACTGGCGATCGACCCCGGGACCGCCCGGTCGTACCATGACGCGACACTTCCAGCCGAGCCGGCGAAGACGGCCCACTTCTGCTCGATGTGCGGACCGAAGTTCTGCTCGATGCGCATCAGCCAGGACGTGAGGGCAATGGCCCAGTCCCGCCGAGGCGACGCCGGTGAGATTGGCGACGGAGGGGTCGATGAGATCGAGGCAGCCATGCGCGCGAAAGCCGAGGAGTTCCGCGCGGGCGGCTCTGAGATATACAGGGTCCAAGTGGGTTAGCCGTCTCGAGAAGTGCATGCGCTTAGGGCCGCTGCATGCGATAACCGACGCGCCGCAAGCAGACCTGGTAAAATTGCCAGGCGAACAGGTGGCGCGCCGCTCGTGGGGACGTACCCCGCTTCGGGCGAGCCTTGGCCGTGCTTGCTCTGCCGTCGAGGCATCGCATTTGCTCGGTCCTGCCCGCACGCCCTGCCAGCCACCGTGAACGGAAGTGGATATGACAGTGCTGGCCCAAAGTGCGGCAGTGGATATGGCGATGGATACGGCAGTGACAGAAGGTCTCGAAGCGGTGCGTGGAGAGGGGTACAGCGCAACCGCGACAAGCTTTGATTCCCTGGGGGTAGCCCGTGAGCTGGTAGAGGCCCTCGACTCTCAAGGGATCCATAACCCCTTCCCGGTTCAGGTGCTGACCATTCCCGACGCCATAGCCGGACGTGATGTCTGCGGCAAGGCAAAGACAGGGTCGGGCAAGACCCTGGCGTTCGGCCTGCCTCTCGTTATGAGAGTACGCGCCGGAGACAGCCGTGGAGCGATCAGCCCGCGTGGACTCGTTCTGGTTCCCACGCGTGAGCTCGCAGTTCAGGTCCACGAGGTCCTGTGCGCACTCGGTCACGCAGTAGGGGTTCGTGTGGTCGTGGTCTACGGCGGTGCCGACGTCGATGCCCAGGTGAAGGAGATCCGCAAGGGAACGGATGTGGTCATTGCCACTCCGGGGAGGCTCATAGATCTGGTCGACCGTGGCGTAGTGCGAATGGGCGACGTCGAGGTGGCGGTTCTCGACGAGGCCGATCGGATGGCCGACATGGGTTTCCTTCCGCAGGTGGACTGGCTGTTACGCCGTATCGAGCACCGCCATCAGACGATGTTGTTCTCGGCTACCCTCGACGGGGACGTGGACAGGCTCGTCCGGCGTCATCTGGCCGACCCAGTGCGCCATGAGGTTGCCTCGGCGCAGCCGACCGTCGAGCAGATGGAGCACCGCTTCCTGCAGGTGCACCAGATGGACAAGGTAAAGGTGGCTGCTGCGATCTGCCGAGGCTCGACCAAAGCGATCCTGTTCGTCAGGACCAAGCGTGGGGCGGACCGGCTGGTGGAGCAGCTGCAGCGCGAGCGGGTCCGGGCGGCCGCGATACACGGTGACCTGCGCCAGTCGTCTCGTGAAAAGGCGCTGGTCGACTTCAGCTCAGGTCGCCTGTCGGTGCTCGTGGCGACAGACGTCGCCGCGCGGGGTCTTGACATAGAGGATGTGGATGTGGTGGTCCATTTCGACCCTCCCGAGGATCACAAGGCCTATCTGCACCGGTCCGGTCGCACAGCGCGGGCGGGTGGTACGGGGGTGGTCGCGACGCTCGTGCTGTGGGACCAGGTGCTCGACGTGGAACGCATCCAGAGACGCCTCGGTTTGCCTACCAGGGTGGTCGAGGTGTTCTCCAACGACGCGCGGTTGGCCGATCTGGCGCGATTCGACTTGGACGAGGGAGTGGCCTGAGCCAGGGTCGGCCCCTGCGTTGGTGCCGGCCCCAGCCGAGAGCGTCAAGCCTTGGCCAGGCGGTTCAGCACGTAGTTGAGAATTCCCCCGTGACGGTAGTACTCGGCTTCCATCGGTGTGTCGATGCGGACTCTGACGGGGAACTCCAGATTGCCGGCGTGGACCGTCACGTGCTTGGGAACCTCGCCGCCTTCATCACCGAGCACTGCTGGGATGTCGAACAGCTCGTGGCCGGTGATCCCTAGGCTCCGCACGGAGTCTCCCTCGTCGAATTGCAGCGGGAGTATTCCCATTCCGACGAGGTTCGAGCGGTGTATACGCTCGAAGCTCTCGGCTATCACGGCTTTGACTCCGAGCAGGGCGGGTCCCTTGGCAGCCCAGTCGCGCGATGATCCCGATCCGTACTCCTTGCCCGCCAGCACGACAAGGGGGATTCCTTCGTTGCGGTAGAGCATGGCGGCGTCGTAGATGCTCTGCTGCTCACCGTCGGGGAGGTGCAGCGTGATCCCGCCCTCGGTTCCCGGCGCGAGGAGGTTCCGCAGCCGCACGTTGGCGAACGTGCCACGCATCATTACCTCATGGTTTCCCCGCCGTGATCCATAGGAGTTGAAGTCAGAGCGCTGCACGCCGTGCTCCGTCAGATAGCGGCCGGCGGGCGTCGAGGGGCCGATCGACCCCGCGGGGGAAATGTGGTCGGTGGTGACCGAGTTACCCAGGATGGCCAGGACACGTGCTCCGATTATCGCCGGCATGCCGGTCGCCTTCCGGCCGGCGTCAGGTGCGCTCGAGCCTCCGGGCTGTCCAGGAGCAGCCCCTATGGCATCGGGCATTCGGAAGCCGTCGAAGAACGGCGGTCGCAGGACGTAGGTCGAGCCCTCGTTCCAGGAGAACGTGTCGCCGGCTCCGGTCTCGACTGACTGCCACCGGTCGTCACCGTCGAACACCGACGCGTACCTGGTGCGGAACATGTCAGATGTGACGTCGCTGCGTATGGCCTCGGTCACCTCCTCGCCGGTCGGCCAGATGTCGGCGAGGTAGACAGGCTCGCCGTCGGCTCCGATGCCGAGTGGCTCAGTCAGCAGATCGAGGTCCATCGTTCCTGCCAGGGCGTAGGCAACCACCAGGGGAGGGGACGCAAGGTAGTTCATCCTGACGTCTGGATGTATTCGTCCTTCGAAATTGCGGTTGCCCGACAGTACTGCCGCCACTGACAGGTTCCCTGCATGGACGGCCTCGGCCACTCCTGGCAGGAGCGGTCCAGAGTTTCCGATGCAGGTAGTGCATCCGAAGCCGACAAGGTCGAACCCGAGGGCTCTGAGCGGCTCGACCAATCCGGCGCGCTCGAAGTAGTCCATCACTACCCGGGATCCGGGTGCGAGCGACGTCTTCACCCACGGCTTCGAGCGCAGCCCGCGCTCTACAGCCTTGCGAGCGAGCAGACCTGCTGCAAGCATGACCTGAGGATTGGAGGTGTTGGTGCAGCTCGTGATGGCGGCTATCACCACGTGTCCGTCGGTGATCGTGACGTCGGAGCTGTCTGCCAGGTGGGCCGGAGCGTGGCTCAACGCTACTGGTCCGGTCGTGGACTTGGCATCGGCTGGGGCGCGCTCTGCGCTCAGTGCTGCACGGAACCCTTCCTTGGCCGCCGAGAGGGCAACCCGGTCCTGAGGCCTCGACGGGCCGGCCAGACTCGGGCTCACTGTGCCGAGATCGATTTCGACGATCTCGCTGAACACCGGCTCAGGATCACCGGGATTATGGAACATCCCCTGTGCCTTGGCATAAGTCTCCACGAGGTCGATGTGATCCGCGTCACGCCCTGTGAAGCGGAGGTAGTCGAGGGTGGTCACATCGATCGGGAAGATGCCGCAGGTGGCGCCATACTCAGGTGCCATGTTGCCGATGGTGGCTCGATTCTCGAGAGGTATGGCTGCGATCCCCGGACCGAAGAACTCGACGAACTTGCCGACGACACCGTGACTGCGGAGTATCTGTGTCACGGTGAGCACCAGGTCCGTCGCGGTGGTTCCCTCGGGCAGCCTGCCGTCGAGGCGCACACCCACCACAGGCGGGATGAGCATAGTGAGTGGCTGGCCGAGCATCGCCGCCTCGGCCTCGATCCCGCCGACTCCCCACCCGAGCACCCCGAGGCCATTCACCATCGTCGTGTGAGAATCGGTTCCCACGAGGGTGTCGGGGAAGGCTAGGCCATCGTCGGTGGCGAAGACAACGCGCGCTAGGTACTCCAGGTTCACTTGGTGGCAGATCCCGGTCCCCGGGGGTACCACCCTGAAGTTGTCGAAGGCCTGCTGGGCCCAGCGCAGTAGCTGATAGCGCTCTATGTTGCGCTGGTACTCAACATCTACGTTCGTCGCGAACGAGGTGGAGGCACCTGATGACTCGACTATCACCGAGTGGTCGATCACCAGCTCGACAGGTGCGAGAGGGTTTACCCGGCGAGGGTCTATTCCTGCCGTGGCCAGGGCATCGCGCATAGCAGCCAGGTCGACCACGCCCGGCACGCCGGTGAAGTCCTGCATCAGCACCCTCTCGGGGGTAAAGGCGATCTCGGCCCCGGCACCGGCATGGGGGCTTCTGGCCCAACCCGCCACGGCTTCGATGTCGGCGGCGCGTACGTGGCGGCCGTCTTCATGGCGAAGGAGGTTTTCCAGCACCACCTTCAACGAGAACGGAAGGCGGGCCACGTCGAAGGAATCCGCGAGCGCATCGAGGCGGTGGACTGTGAAAGACCTGCCCGCTGCCGTGAGGGAGGACCGTGACGAGAAGCTGTCTAACGAGGTGGTCGAGGTCGAAGATGCCATAAGCACCATTGTGGCTCCGATGCCGCTGGACCGACAGCTGGGAGAGTCGCCAACCGGTGCGCGGTTGGTTGCGCCTCGCGGAGGAGCTGCCCAATAGCCACGTGACCCAGTAGCTCCACAACCCACCCCCGGTGGGGTGGTATAGTTATTAGCAACGTCTGGAGGTGTGAACGTGGTTGGACCCAATTCATGATCGAGGGTTACAAGACCGAGGCATTGACCAGGTTGAAGACCGTGCGCGGGCATCTGGACGGCGTCATCGATATGGTGCAAGCGGAGCGCTACTGCCCAGAGCTCATGAAGCAGGTAGCCGCGTTACAGGCATCGCTCGAGAAGGTCAATCGCCTGCTTCTCAGGAATCATCTCGAGACCTGCGTCTCCGAGGCGATCCAGACGGGTCAGGGCCGGGAGAAGATCGACGAGCTGATGGAGGCCCTCAGGTTCAATTCCAGTCTCACGGACTTTCGCCGGCTGGCGGATGTCCTGGATGCTCCCGTCGGCAACGGGCATTGCTCGGCTGAGGTGCCGAGGCCGGCTCCAGAGGGAGGTTGACCGGGAATGGCAGCAGAGACGGAGGAGGCGGCAGAGGTATCGGAAGCTCGAACTGCTACGGAGATGCCCAGGTATCCCGTGTCCGAGGCAGTGTCGACCATCCAACTGGATGTCGCGGGAATGACATGTGCTTCGTGCGTAGGGCGTGTCGAACGCGCTCTGGGAAAGCTCGACGGCGTTAGCGAGGCGCGGGTAAATCTGGCTACCGAGTCTGCAGAGGTCGTGGCGGCCGGAGTGGTTGATCCCGAGGCGCTGATCCGGGCAGTTCGCGCTGCAGGCTACGAGGCGACGGTCGCGGTCGCAGCGGGAGACCCAGCGGAGGAGGCGGCTGCCCGCCGTGCCAGGCGTGCCCGGGAGCTTCGTCGGCGCCGTAGGCTCCTCGTCGGCGGCGCAGCGGGTTCGATCGGCGTGCTGGTGGCCGCATACGGATTTTCCGATGCGGCGTGGTCCCCCTGGCTGCAGCTGGCTCTGGCGCTGCCTGTCTGGGCAGTGGTCGGTTGGGTCTTTCACCGAGGGGCGCTCCGGGCGGCCATCCACGGGTCAGTGGATATGGACACGCTGGTGTCCCTTGGCTCGACGGTAGCGCTCGTTTACTCAGTGGTGGCAGTGGCTGCGTTGCCAGGTCGGCCGACGTACTTCGACGTCGCAGCCCTGATTGTCACGCTTATCGCCATTGGAAAATATCTGGAGCTTGCAGCGCGGGGTAGGGCTGGTGAGGCAATCGAGGCTTTGGCGGGGCTCCAGCCGGAGGTGGCCCATCTCGTTGCCAGGGGGGATTCTCCCGGAGCCGGTGAGGCCTTACGCTTGGGTGCAGTAGGGAGCGATGTGGCCGTAGCCGGCCTGCACATAGGCGACGTGGTCGTGGTGAGGCCAGGTGAGCGGGTTCCGATCGACTCCGTCGTTCTCGACGGCGAAGGTTGGGTCGACGAATCCATACTGAGTGGAGAGGCCGCCCCCGTTGCGAAGGCGCCCGGAGACGAGATCACGGGAGGAACGGTCAACGGCCTCACACCGATGCTGGCCCGTGTGCGCAGGGTTGGTGCCGAGACGACTCTGGCCAGGATCATGCGCCTGGTCGAACAGGCCCAGGCCGACAAGTCCAGGGCTCAGCGCCTGGCGGATCGCGTGTCCTCAGTGTTCGTGCCGGTGATACTGGCAACGGCCGCGGCCACCTTTGCAGGGTGGCTCCTGACCGGCCACAGCGCAGTGGCATCGATGGTGCCAGCGGTCGCAGTGCTCGTGGTCGCATGTCCGTGCGCTCTGGGGCTCGCGACTCCTGTGGCCGTGATGGTGGGTACTGGCCGAGGTGCTGAGCACGGCATACTCGTTAGGGGTGGCGAGACGCTGGAACGTATTCGCGAGGTCGGCGTTGTCATCATGGACAAGACCGGCACCCTGACACTCGGGCATCCCGAGGTGGTCGACATCGTGCCCATGGCAGGCATTGGTGCTTCACAGATGGAGGAGGCCCTCGGGTTGGCCGCTACGGTGGAGACGACTTCTGAGCATCCGATCGCCCGGGCGGTTGCCGGAGCCGCCGCAGCCCGCGGTATCCCGATCGGCGTGGCTGGCGATGTGGCTGTGTCGCCGGGTGGCGGCATCTCGGGGACCGTGGCGGGCAGGCGAGTGGACGTGGGAAGTATTGCCTGGCTGGCCTCGCTGTCTGCAAAGGTCGCAGGCGTAGAGGCTGGGGTCCCTCTAGCCAGCAGACTGGCTGGTGATGGTAGGACCCCTGTCGGGGTCGCGATTGATGCATCTCTGGTCCTCCTGCTCGGGGTGGCTGATCCGATACGTCCCGATGCGGCGGCAGGTGTGGCCAGGTTGCGATCCGAAGGTCTCGCTGTGGTCGTGGCAAGCGGTGATGCGAAGGAGGTTGCCACATCCCTCGCGGGCGAAGCCGGGATCGACGAGGTGTACGCCCCGTTGTCGCCAGAGGGCAAGGCTGAGCTGGTGGGGACCATGCGAAAGCGGTTCGGCCAGGTGGCGATGGTCGGGGACGGGATCAACGACGCGCCGGCGCTGGGAGCGGCCGACGTAGGCATAGCGGTCGGAGGCGGGACAGGAATCGCGATGGCCGCAGCTGACATCACCCTCGTTCACGGTGATGTCGGTGCCGTAGCTGATGCGATATCGCTGTCGCGTGCGACCCGTCGAGTGATCTGGCAGAACCTGGGTTGGGCATTCGGCTATAACGTCATCCTGGTTCCTCTGGCAGCGTTCGGCGTGTTACCCCCGATCTTCGCTGCGTTGGCAATGGCGATGTCCTCGGTCTCGGTGGTAGCCAACGCACTGCGCCTACGTCACCTAGGCCTGACAGCCAGAGACCCCGACAACCAGAAACCCTGACAACCAGAAACCCCGACAACCAGAAACCCCGACAACCAGAAACCCCGACAACCAGAAACCCTGACAACCAGAAAAGGAGGATCGTCATGACCACAACTGCCGTCCTGCATGCCCCGGACATATCGTGTGGCCACTGCAAGGCCCATATCGAAGGTGACCTGACCGGCGAGCCAGGTATCGAGAAGGTCGAAGTGGACGTCGAAACGAAGGATGTTCATGTAACCTTCGACGAGCAAGGGACCGACCTCGACGCAGTCCAGGCCAAGCTGGCCGAGATCGGCTACCCGGTTGGCTGAGAGGGGCTCTCAGCTGCTCCAGGAAGGTAGGCGAAGTGGGTGCCGAGCGTGCTATGAGGGTTGCCGTTGCGGCGGACCATGCCGGCATGGCTCTTCGGGGGGCTGTAGTCGATGCGATCCGGGCTGCCGGCGCCGTCCCGGTAGTGCTCGAGCTGGCTGACGCCGGTCCCTCCGACGACTATCCGGACGCTGCACTCCTGGTTGGGAAGGCGATCGCTGCCGGGGATGTGACCCGTGGGGTCCTCGTCTGCGGAAGTGGTGCAGGAGTCGCCATCGCCGCCGGCAAGCTTCCCCTCGTACGAGCAGCGTCTGCCCATGACACTTATACAGCGCACCAGATGGTGGAGCACGACGACGCGAACGTTCTGGCCATCGGGTCGCGCGTCGTGGGCGAGGCGGTAGCTAGCGAGCTCGTGGCGGCCTTTGTCGGAGCGTCGTTCAGCGCTGAGGAGCGCCACGCGCGTCGCTTGCGCAAGGTTCTCGATATTCATGGGGGTCTTGTCAACCCGCCGCTCGAGCTGCACCGGGCCGGCCAGAGCATATGGCTCGACAACATCAACCGCGGACTTCTTCGCAGTGGATCCCTGGCGCGCTACATCGACCAGCTCGGGGTGAGTGGGCTCACCTCCAATCCGTCGATCTTGTCCCATGCTCTGTCGGACAACGAAGACTACGATGACTCGATCCGCGCTTGCCTGGACGGCGGGATGGATGATCCTCAGGACATCGCGTACGCTGTGGCATTGGAGGATCTCTCCACTGCGGCCGAGCTTCTCAGGCCCACATGGGAGGCAACCATGGGTGCCGATGGCTACGTCTCGGTAGAGGTGCCACCGGCGCTGGCCGACTCTGCGGGCGAGACCGTCGCCTTCGCTCGGCGGCTGGCCGGCCAGGTAGGACGGCCCAACGTGCTCATCAAGGTTCCGGGCACGCCCGCCGGGCTCGATGCTGCTGAGGAGCTGCTGGCCGGTGGTATAGGCGTGAATGTCACTCTTCTGTTCTCCGTCGAGCATTATCAGGGGGCTGCCGAGGCCTACCTGCGCGCCCTCGAGCGCCGTCGCTCAGCAGGTGAAGCCCTGAGAGTAGCTTCCGTGGCGTCGGTGTTCGTCTCCCGATGGGACGTGGCTGCCAACCCGCTGTTGCCGTCCGATCTGCGTGAGCAGCTAGGCGTCGCGGTCATGCAGGAGATATACGCGGCCTACCTCGGAATCCTCGGGTCCAAGCGCTGGAAGTCCTTGGAGGGAGAGGGGGCGCTTGCCCAGCGGGTGCTGTGGGCATCCACCTCGACGAAGGATCCGGCGTTCCGAGACACGTACTACGTGGGCAAGCTCGCGGCTCCTGGCACGATCGACACCATTCCCGACAAGACCCTTCTGGCGTTCGCAAGGCATGGAGATCCGACCGAGAGATTGCAGCCCGACAAGGATGGGTCGGCCAAGGTCATCGCCGCGATTGAACGTCATGGTGTGGACGTGGCTGCGCTCGGGGTATCTCTCCAACGCGAGGGGGCGGCTTCCTTCGAGGCCGACTGGGAGGCGCTGCTTGGCTCTGTGGCGGCAAAGGCGGCCAGTCTCGCCGGCACCGGTGCCGACCCTGCCAGCCTCGGCACCGACCTTTCCAGGTGAGCCGACAACCTGCTCATGGTCGGGAGATCTGGCCGGCATATGCCGTTGGAAAAGGCCCTGGAAGTGCCCGGCGAGCAGTCAGATGGCCGTCTCGAGCGGCTCCAGGCACCAGGCGGGATTGTCGTTTCGTAGCCTGGTAAGCCGGTAGTCGCTCTCGAATAGGGCGACAAGCGTTCCGTCGCGGCGCACGAGCACCCGTATGCCAGCGCTGGACCTCAGGCGTTTGGCAGTGGGCGCGTCGGTGATCCGGATTGCCTTGTACGGGGCTGGCTCGATGTCGGTGCGGGCACCGAATTCGTGCTCGAGGCGGTGCGAGGCCACCTCGAACTGCATTGCCCCCACCGCTCCGAGCACGGGGGTGGGGTCACCCTCCGGGTCGCGCAGCACCTGGATCACGCCTTCGTGCTCGAGTTGCTCGAGACCACGGCGGAACTGCTTGTGGCGCGAGTTGTCCCTGGCATGCGCTGTGGCGAACAGCTCCGGGGGAAACGACGGTATCGGCGGGTACGCTACCGGCTTGCCTGCATACAGGGTGTCGCCGATGCGGAGGTCGCCGGCATTCACGAGCCCGAGTATGTCGCCGGGATAGGCCTCGTCAACCGTGGACCTCGATGCCCCGAACATCGTGGCCGCGTATTTGGTGGTGAACGGCTTGCCGGTTGGTTCGTGTGTAACGCTCATCGAGCGCTCGAAGCGTCCGGAGCATACCCGGACAAAAGCCACATGGTCCCTGTGGCCGGGGTCCATGTTCGCCTGCTTCTTGAAAACAAAGCCGGAGAAAGCCGAGCCGACCGGCCGGTAGGCGCCATCGGTGCCAAGTCGGGCAGTTGGGGAAGGTGCCATGTCCACAATAGCGTCAAGGAGGTGGCGCACGCCGAAGTTGGTTAGGGCAGAGCCGACGAACAGCGGGCTCGAGTCCCCGGCAAGGAAGCTTGGTATGTCGAGGTCGGCACCGACGCCTTCGAGGAGAGCGCACTCATCGATCGCCCTGCGCCAGGCGTCGCCCTCCTCGGTCTCGGCACGGTGTGGATCGACGGTCTCCTCGGAACCAGCGGTCGTGCCATGGGCGGTGCGGGCGTAGCGGATGAAAGAGCCGTTGCGACGATCCACGACGCCTCTGAAGTCGCCGGGGATGCCTACCGGCCATGTCACGGGCGTGGCGCGCAGGTCGATCTGCTGCTCGATCTCGTCCATCAGCTCTATGGGATCGCGCCCGGGACGATCATATTTGTTCAGGAAGGTGAGGATCGGCAGGTGCCGTGCCCGGCAAACCTCGAACAGCTTGCGGGTCTGGGTCTCGATACCCTTGGCAACGTCCAGGACCATCACTGCAGCGTCCGCTGCCGCGAGAACCCTGTAGGTGTCCTCGGAGAAGTCCCGGTGGCCTGGAGTGTCGAGCAGGTTCACGACGTGGTCCCGGTAGGTGAACTGCATGACGGCAGAGGTGATGGAGATGCCGCGCTGCTGCTCCATCTCCATCCAGTCGGAACGGGCATGGCGCGTGCCGGCCCTGGCTTTGACCGCCCCGGCCTGGAGGACGGCACCAGCGTAGAGTAGGAACTTCTCCGTGAGCGTGGTCTTGCCGGCATCGGGATGGCTGATGATGGCGAAGGTTCGACGCCTGGCCGCCTCGGTGGCGACGTCAGAGCTCGAGGACGGATCGGTTGGGTCCGACGACGCGTTGGCTGATGTGAGCTGCTCCATGCTCCTGCCAGTGTAGGAGCTGGCGGGAGCTGACAGGAGCTGAGGTGTCGCAGGTGGCCACGAGCTGGATTGTCGATTAGGGACTTTCGGCCCTAGTGGCGATACGGGCATGTGCTCACAATGCGGGTGAGACAAAAATACGGAAAGTGTATTATCACTTCGCCATAGGACGGCGCCGCCACACGAGCTGTAGGAGGTTCCGAGATGGTTCGCTACTCGGCGGATCTCGATTATCAGGCACGGGCCGCCCGGGGAGAGCTTGATCTGGGGTGGCTCAGGGACTGCAAGGCGGAGTGGGGTGTGAGGGCTACGCCGAGCCGGATCGGGCTCACCTTGAGAGACATCGCAGTCGGGAGCTACGGCGAGGTACCGGATCATCCACCACGCAGGACGATGGCACCGAGGGGATCGGATGTGCCCGACGACGTCCCTGACATGGGCTACACCATCAATGACGTCTCCGAGGTCTGGTCCGACAACGTGATGGAGCTCTATGAGGAGGCGGTCAGCCGCCAGTGGAGCGCTACCAGGGATATCCCGTGGGGCGACCTCGAGCCGATCGACCCCGATCTCGAGCACGCCATGTGCCAGCTAGCGACCGTATTGTCCGAGGTGGAGATGGTGGCTGCCGACTTCCCGGCCAAGTGGCTCTGGCGCATCAATCACGACTTTGTCGAGGCCAAGATGTTTCTATGCACCCAGGCCATGGATGAGGCACGCCATACAGAGGTATTCCGCAAGCGGGCTCTCGCCAATGGCGGCGGCATGGGCAGGGCTACTGGAGTTGTGGAGCAGTTCCTGAAGCTGATACTCGATGCCGAGAGCTACGACGAGGGCTCCGCTCTGATGCACCTGCTGGGTGAAGGCCTGGTGCTGTCGCTTTTCCGGGCTGGGGAGATGATCGCCCCATCTGCCGTGGAGAAGCGCATATTCCGCCTGTGCATGCAGGACGAGGCCCGTCATGTGTCCTATGGCACCATGCACCTGCGCTATCGCCTCCAGAGGGACCCGTCGCTTGCAGCTGACTTCCACGCCTACCTAGACCGTGGCGAGGAGTTGATCTCGGTGCTGTTCACCACTCCTGAGGTTGTAGAGCCGGCCACCATACTGGCTGCCGGGAGCCTCGCAGCAGCCTCGGAGCTTGGCACTGCGGCGTCCGACGTGCTCAGGATCCAGTCGATCGAGGAATATCTACAGCGTTGCGATCGGGCTGGCTTGGATCGACGAGGCAGGATGCACCTTCCGGACGTGATCATTGCCGGCACCTCCGGGGCGGCTGTCGAACCCTCCGGGGCCATAGGCGCCGCGGCTGGGGTGCTGTCATGAGTGACACTGGCACCGTCGCTCCCGACTTCCCGTCGGGGAAGTGGTTCGACGCTCTAGCGGAGGACGTGTCACACCATCCAGAGGACTACGAGCGGCTGGGGTTCGCCGATTGCAGGCTCGCGCTCGAGGTGATCGGCGAGTCAGGCCAGGCTCGGTGGTTCGGGTTGGTCATGGATGGCTACGACATCCGGTCGGAGGGGGAGTTGGCCGATCTTGATTCCTTCGGGCCGGACGTTGTGCTTAGCGGTCCGAAGGCCGTCTGGGACGAGATGGTGGACAACATCGTGGTCCATGGTGGTGCTGACAGGAGCCATACATTGAACGCTCTGTCCATTGCCGGCTTCCCACTGCAAACGAGATCGGAGGATCCGATGGGGCGCGACAAGTTCTACCGGTATGCCGAGACGCTCCAGACGCTGTTCGACTCGGCTGGGCGCCTTGCGATAGTCGCTGGGTAGCAGGGATGCGTAGGCAGAGCCGTGGCTTACAGGGTTGATGAGCGATGTATCGGGTGCGGAGCCTGCGAGTTCGCCTGTCCGGCGGGCGCGATAAGCCAGAGCGAGGCCTTTCCTGTCGTATACAGCATTGACCCCTTGCTTTGTGACGACTGCTCCGAGTGTGTGGTGGTATGCCCGGTGGACGCTCTCGTCGTCGACCCGGCCTGGGCAGTGTGCCATGGGCGTGGGTGCCCGCTGTCGTCGACCAGGTATGACGGCTGGGAATGCTCGGAGGGTCAGCAGCGATGCGGAAGCTGCGGATCGATGCTATGGCGGTCGCCAGGTGGGCAGTGGGTGTGCAGCAGTTGCAGGCTCGGCGAGGGTGGGAGGGGGGCGAGCTGTCCGAAGACGCGCCAGGCCGGTCGTCTTGCCGATGGCCTGTTCATGGCGGGGAAAGCATAGGCCTCCGAAGTCCGTCCCCAGGTTCTGCCGGTGTTGCATTCATATTGGAGCTGTGCAGTCGCGCTAGGAACGGTCGGCCGCTCCATCTACCGCGGCACGTTCGGCGCGCAGCGTCGCGGATGGTTCGGGTTGTGTTCGCCGGCAAGCCGCGGGCTAGCCTCGCAGGCGCTGTAGCGAGGAAGCTCATAGCGCAGTCGGCAAAGGGGGGATCATGTCGTCGGATCCAGTGAGGCGGGAGAGCGGGATTGGCTCATTGATGGGTCGTGGTGTCTCGCTGGCGATGCGTGTTACCAGCGCCGTGATGCCTATGCTGCTGCTGGCGGGCGTGACAGCTTCATGCACTCAGGCGCCGTCGCCGAACCAGGTCACGATAACCCTCGACAGCGATGGGATACCCCACATCAAGGCAGCCGACTTCACAGCGCTTGGCTACGGTGAGGCGTGGGCATTCTCGCAGGATGCCTTCTGCACGCTTGCCAACGATTTCGTCACGGTCGAGGGCGAGCGGTCCCGGTACTTCGGCCCGACGGCGCGGAGCCTGAACTACTCCGCCGGAGTGAACGACACCAACCTGGACTCCGATCTCTACTGGCAGTCGATCAAGTCGAGCGGGATAGTCACCCGTGAGATGCACCAGGCCCCTCCGAACGGGCCGCTTCCTCAGATCCTGCAGGTGTACAAGGGCTTCGTGGCCGGCTACAACGCCTACCTGGCGTCGGGGAAACTGGACGACCCTCGCTGCGCAGGCAAGCCGTGGGTGCGTCCTATAGATCTGACCGACATGTTCCTGCGGGGATATCAGATCGTGACGGAGGCCTCCGGCGAGCAGTTCATCGCCGACGAGGTGAGCGCCACTCCACCGGATGTGACCAGCGCACGTGTCGGCAAACCCGACGTGTCCGCCCTCGCCACCGCGTTTGGTGAGGACAGGAGTGGTAATGCGACACTTGGTTCCAATGGCATAGCCGTCGGCTCCAAGGACAGTGCGAATGGTGACGGAATGGTGCTCGCTAATCCGCACTTTCCCTGGCGGGGAACGGAGCGGTTCTGGATGGCGCAGCTAACCGTGCCCGGTCAGTACAACGTCGAAGGCGGTACGTTGGAGGGGTTCCCGCTGATAGGCATCGGGTTCAACCAGGATGTTGCCTGGACCCATACCGTATCTACCGATTTTCGCTTCACCTTCTACCAGCTGAAGTTGGTGCCCGGTGATCCGACCAGCTATTACGTCGACGGCAGGTCTTACAAGATGGGCACTGAGACAGTGCGGGTCAATACCGGCCATGGCACGGTGACCCACACCTTTTACACGACACGCTGGGGACGGGTCGTCGTGGTTCCTCAGGCGGGCTACCACTGGACAGCCACTACTGCATACGCGGTTGACGATTCGACTACCAATGACGCGTTCCGGGCCGCCAACCAGTATCTGCGGATGGGGCAGGCAACGTCGGTGAAGGCACTCCTGAAGATAGAGTCCACCTACCTCGCGATCCCGACTTTCAACACGATCGCAGCCGACGACACCGGTCATGTGCTCTACGCTGATGTTGGCAATACCCCAGCCGTTCCGAAGTCGCTCATAACCGCATGCACGCCCAAGGGCATACCCCAGCTCGTCTATGCCGCCGCGGGCGTAGTCACCCTTGACGGATCGCGTTCGTCGTGCGCATGGCGTAGCGAGCCGGGCACGCCAGTACCTGGCATTTTCAATGCTAGCCAGCTGCCCCATACGATCCGCACGGATTATGTGGAGAACTCGAACGACTCCTATTGGCTTGCCAACCCGAAGGCACCATTCCCTGCGTACTCTCCGATAATAGGCAAGATAGACACACCCCAGAACCTGCGTACTCGCCTCGGCAACCAGATGATCGCTGAACGGGTGGCTGGGACGGACGGCCTCGGGCCACCCGGGTTCACTATTGCCACTATGCAGAAGATGTGGCAGAGTGACCAGTCTGAGCTCGCCCAGCTCGTCCTGAAGCCTCTGGTGACCTACTGCGCGAGCAACCCGGTTGCGAAGGCGAGTAACGGTAAGACAGTTGATCTCACCGCGGCGTGCAGTGCACTGGCAGCGTACAACGGCACGGGTAACCTGAATGCCACAGGCGGATGGCTGTTCTCGGAATGGGCAGCGCGGGCGCCATCGGTGAACTTCTGGGCAATCCCGTTCAACCCAGCGCATCCGCTGGCCACGCCTGCGGGGCTGAACACCTCGAACCCGGCGATACTCGAGGCCCTTGCCGACGCCGTTCTCAGCCTTCAGGCCCACCACGTTCCGCTTGATGCCAGCTATGGCCAGGTGCAATACGAGGCACGCAATGGGGTGAAGATCCCGATACCAGGATGTGACAGCGGATGCTTCAACGCTATCTACGCTGCTGACGGCCGGGGTGGCGCACTTGATGCCGACCCGTATGGCGAGGTGTACTTCGGCTCATCCCTCGTGATGACAACCGAGCTCACCGCTCACGGTCCGGTCTCCCAAGGCATTCTCACATACTCCCAGGCCACTAACCCAAGATCTCCGTTTTATGCCAACATGACCAGGCTGTACTCACGGAAGCAGTGGGTCTCCCTCCCGTATACCCCGACTCAGCTTGCCCATGATCGCGGTGCCCGTACCTTCAGGCTCAGCATGAACTGAACGGCCTGCTGCTCTGACAAGATTCAACAGCGCGACTCGCGGATTCACCGGGTGGCCAGCCTCGTTGGTCGGGGCCGGGTGTGGGCAGTGGCTGCCGTGGGGCCTGCCGGCAGGCGCTGCCAGACGAGCCTGCAACGGTGGGCTCGAACTGGTGGGCCTCGGGAGACGGCATGTGTGACCGGGTCTTGTTCGTCGAAAGCGCCGTCGTCTCCGTCTTACGGTGGAGGCTCCAGACCGAAGCCTCTGCGTGTGTGGTCCGTCTCGGTCGAACGTGCTGTTCCACTAGTGACGCATGGCGATCCGGCGAGGATCAGGTGACCGATAGGGCGGCGCCTCTCACCGACCTGAGCCGAGGCGGTCCGGGTAGCCCGGTGGTATGGTAATGAGTATGGCAACCAAGAAGGTCACTATCACATTGGACGAAAGCCAACTTGACCGCATCCGTGTTCTGGTCGGATCCGGCGCGGCTCCGAGCGTGTCGGGATTCGTGCAGCACGCGGTCGGTGTTGCCCTCGACGACGTTGCAGGTTGGGGTGCCATGCTTGCCGGTGCCCTGCGAGACACCGGCGGCGAGCTCTCAGCTGAGGAGCGGCGGTGGGCTGACGAGACGCTCGGCGTCAAGGGGCACCGGACGACCTCTGCGGCCTGATGGCCGGCGTCACTTTGGACGCGGGAGGTCTCATCGCCCTCGACCGGAACAACCGTCGTGTTCTCGTGCTGGTGGCGCGCGCTCGGGAGACTGGCGCCCGTATCACCGTCCCCGCCACTGCGCTCGCGCAGGCCATCCGCCAGCCAGAACGGCAAGGCCGCCTCGCTCGGCTGGTCCGGCAGCCAACCATCGACGTCGTTCCGCTCGACCGTGTGGACGCCACGAGCGTCGGTCGCCTGCTGGTAGCGAGTGCAACGGCTGACGTTGCCGATGCACACGTCGTTATCTGCGCGCGCCGAGCCCAGCAATCGGTCGTCACCTCCGACCCCGACGACTTGCGCAGGCTCGATCCAAGAATCAGTCTTGTTATCGTCTGACGAGCGGGGCTTGGTTCCACCACAGTTTCGCGCCATGACACTTTCGGCCCCTGAACATGCTGGTCAGCGACGTGGTGGGCCGCCCGGGGCTCGAACCCGGCACCTTGGGATTAAAAGTCCCCTGCTCTACCCGATGAGCTAGCGGCCCCAAGTCGAGCGTAGGCGTTTTTACGCTAGTGGTGCGGCGCAAGCGGTGGGATGGCGATGGCCGATGGCCTCCCGCCTACATAGAGCGGTCGACCGGCGGTTCCCGTCGCAAGGTCCACCGACACGACACGACCATTCCGAAGGGCAACCCAGGCATTCTTCCCGTGTGGGGTGATCGCGATCGCCTCGGCAATGCCGCCTACGTCGATCGGGGCCGCAACCGAGAGGTCCGTGAGGTTCAACGGGACCAGTGACGAACCTCCGACAACCCAAGCTCCCGAAGTGCCTGTGGGGGGTGACATTGCCACACCAGTCGGATCCACCCCTACGGCTATGGGAGCCCCAGCCTTCATGTCGGTCAGGT
>JAJZJN010000012.1 GCA_021851165.1 Actinomycetes bacterium | reverse complement strand
GACTCAAGCACGACACGGCACTCGCCCGGCGCTACGTGGCCTGGCTCGATGAGCACGCCGAACAGGCCCCAAAGGCGAAGCGCCTCCTCGCTGCTTGACAACGATAGGAGCATCGTCACCGCCTGCCCCACGTGCCTCACACCTTGCAGATACTCCACAGGCACGTCGCCCGAGGACCCAGTCCCTCACGTGCCCCAGACCCCCAATCCACCTGTAGATAACCTCGGCTCCCGCCTGGTTGGCGCCTGAGTGCACGCCGGGTGCAAGTGACCGGCCGTTGTCACTCTCAATTGATCCGATCGCTGCCAGCACCGGCCAGGGAAGGCCCGGGCAGGTAGCAGCGGCAGCCTCGTAGAGCGCTCGGTCGGGCGGCGCCGGCAGAGATTCTGAGCCGCTGAAGGGCTGCACCATGCCCGTTATCAACCCTAACGCCCCGGCCGCTACTCCGCAGAAGCTGGCTACTGCCAGAAGCCCGAAGCTGCCCACGACACACATCAGCAAAAGGCGCCTCGATGCCACGGCCACTCCCGATCAACCTTGTCGACATGAACATTGGCAGTCATGTCATTGAGTGATGGTCGAAGGCGACCGAACCGGCATAGGTCACGCTCGCAATACGCACGGTAGTGCTCTTACGATGAAATCACAGCTAGTTCAAGGTGTCAATGAGTCGCAGCATGCGGTTGGTAGTCAGCTCGCCTTCAAGTCGGCGTGACGTATGCAGCCGGTGGGGTCTGAGCCGAGTCAAGCTCGCAGGCTGCGACAGCTGCTGTGGACGGATTCGGGGCCGTTGGAAGCGTTGGCGGGGTTGAGAATGCGGGCGACGACATGTCGAGCATGTCGAGCATGTCCGCAGCCGAAGCGTCACGGTTCGTCATCGCCGGCAGATTCCACTTGGTCTCGACGAGCTTGAGCACCGAGGTATGGTCGTAAACGATGTGGGACACGTATTCAGGCCTCGCGTAGGGCGACACCACCCCGCAGGGCACCCTGAAGCCGTATCGGTCAAAGCTTCCTGGGACGTCAGATGAACTGAGCTGCGGGGCAACGTCGTCGGGCACCGGAGCCGACGGCGGTGGCACGTGGTCGTAGTAGCCACCGGCCTCGTCGAAGGTCCATACGAGGAGGGTTTTCGCCCACTTCGGTCCTTGCATGACGGCATTGACAATGCTGCTGAGGAACCTGTCGGCGAGCTGCAGATCATCACCCTCGCCACCCGAGTTGCCGACGAAATTGACCAGGTCGGGATCGACAAGGGAGAAGGCCGGCAAGCTGCCCGACGCGGCGTCCGCGTAGAACTGGTTGATGCCGACGAGTTTGCCGAGGTTCGCCGGCTCTGTGATGAGGTACGGGTAGAGCATCAGCGTCGATATCCCGTAGTTGTAGTTCTTCCACGAGACGCCGGTAGCGTTCAACATGTCGAAGATGGTGCCGTTTGGCGGATGATTGGCCACTGTCGGCAGCACGTCGTCGAATGCGGGTAGGTCGTTGATCATCCCGAGCGAAGTGCCCGATATCAGGTACCGCCGGTTTGGGAAGGTCTGGCCGAGCAGGGAGGAGTAGTACTGGTCGGCGATGGGGAACGTCTTCGCGAGCCCGTATGTGAAAGGTACGTCGCTGGAGTCGTAATAGGCCATTGCAGCTGGTCCGCTTGCACGGACGAAGCCCTGGTTTGTCCCGTTGGAGTATGACTCGTGGCTGTCGTTCCAGGTTTGGTCGGGCTCGGAGAATGAGCGGCAGGGAGTCGGGCTGTGGAAGGCACGGACCAGGTTGCCGCCGGACTCGGGGTTGGTGGCTGTCGGCAGGCCGTCCGATCCGAGTGTGAAACCGTTGCCGCGTCCGAGCATGCCGAGAACGTTGTCGAACGAGTGGTTCTCGAGCATGATGACAACGACATGGTCTATCTGGGGGATCATGTCGGTGCCGGCCGGCTTGCCGGGAAAAGGGCGCGGCCCTGCTGGGAGCGAGGATCCAGGTCCAGTCCCAATCGGCCACGGGATGTTGCATCCAGCCAGGGCTACGCCGGCGCCACCCATCGCAAGTCCCTGCAGGACCTGCCTGCGAGATAGGGGAACCCGCGTCCAGGATCGGCCTCGACCAATGCTGGTTGAAGATCTGCCCATGTCCTTGTCGTTGCCCGCCCTTGCCTCGTCTTTGATCACGGCATCACTATAAGTCCCGGTCTGACCACGGTCAACGGTTGCTAGATGGTAAGAGTTGCAGGCGCGGACCGTGCCAGTGCACCTCATCCAGCCTGCTAACCCGACCGGTCTGGCCCGGCGCGCTGGACCGTGATGACAAGAAGCACACGGCGCTCGCTCCGCATAGCTTGGCGGTACTCGTCCCAGTCGGGGTGCTCACCCGAGATATTGCGGTAGTACTCGATCAGCCCATCCATCGCCTGTGGGAGACTTACGATCTCGACTGAGCCGTCGACCTGTACCCAGGGTCCGAAGAAGTTATCGGTGAACACCGCTAGCGACACACGAGGCATTCTGCGAAGGTTTGCCGTCTTCACCGCGGTCTCGCGAGTGCTCACCACGACATGGCCGCCGGTGTCGACAGTCGCTATCACAGGTGAGAGCTGCGGGATCCCGTCGGCACGGGTGGTTGCCATCACCGCACGGTGGTTGTGGCGAACGAAGTCCAGGGCAACTTCCAGTTCCATGCCGATCAGCGTAGCTATGCTCGTGCCATGAAGAGCACCATGCAGGAAGGCCCACTGCTCATAAGCGGCATTCTCCGCCATGGCCAGCACGTCTACGGCGACAGCCTCGTGGTGACGATGCAGCCCGATGGCTATACTGAGGCCACATTCGGCGAGGTAGCAGCACGAGCGGGGCGACTTGCAAATGGTCTTGCGAGGCTGGGTGTGCGCTCCGGAGATCGTGTGGGAACGTTCTGCTGGAACCATCAGCAGCATCTCGAGGCTTACCTGGGAGTACCCTCCATGGGTGCGGTCCTGCATACGCTGAACATCCGCCTGTTTCCCGAGCAGCTCGCCTATGTCGTCAATCACGGGGGGGACAGGGTCATTCTCGTGGACGGATCGATAGCGCCGCTGTTCGCCCGAGTGCGGGACCGGTGTCCAGCAGTCGAGCATGTCGTGGTGATCGGTGAAGGGGACATCTCGGCTCTAGGCGATGTGCTCTCCTACGAGGATCTCCTCGCGGGGGAGAAGCCGGATTTCGACTGGCCGGATCTAGACGAGCGTGACGCGGCCGCCATGTGCTACACGAGTGGCACTACTGGCGATCCGAAGGGTGTCGTCTACAGTCACCGCTCCACCTGGCTGCATTCGATGGCGGGCATGGCCGCCAACACGGTGGCCGTGTCCGAGCATGACAGGGCGCTTGTCATAGTCCCCATGTTCCATGCGAACGCCTGGGGAATGCCTTACACGGCCTTCCTCGCCGGCGCGGACCTGATCATGCCCGAGCGCTTCTTGCAAGCCGAGCCGCTGGCGCGCGCGTTTCGCGAGCAGCACCCGACGCTGTCGCTCGGTGTGCCGACCATATGGAACGACCTGCTTCAGTACTCCGGCAACCACGAGGTCGATCTGTCCTCGGTAAGGATGCTCACAGCGGGTGGGTCGGCGGTTCCCCGGTCTCTCATGGAGGCGTACGAGGATCGTTTCGGGGTGAAGATGGTCCAAGGTTGGGGAATGACGGAGACAAGTCCCGTGGCTGCATTGGCGTGGCCGCCACGTGGGACCCCGCGAGATGAGGAGATGCAGTGGCGTGCCAAGAGCGGGCGGGTGGTTGCAGGTGTGGAGATGCGAGTGGTTGCCGAGGACGGCACGGTGCTGCCGGCCGACGGCGTGTCGCTTGGGGAGCTCGAGGTGCGCGGACCCTGGATTACAGGGTCGTACTACGGAGACTCGAATCCTGAGCGCTTCGATGATGGATGGCTTCGCACCGGTGATGTAGCAACCCTCGACTCCCGGGGCTTCATGCAGATAGCGGACAGAACCAAGGACGTGATCAAGTCCGGGGGGGAGTGGATCTCATCGGTAGAGCTGGAGAATGCCGTGATGGCTCATCCGGAGATCTTCGAGGCCGCTGTGATCGGAGTGCCCGATCCCAGATGGGACGAGCGTCCGTTGGTATGCATGGTGCCTGCTGAGGGGCACCGTCCGGCACCCGAGGAGATACTCGAGTTCCTAGGCGACCGGGTTGCGCGTTGGTGGTTGCCGGAACGCTGGGCATACCTGCCTGAGTTGCCCAAGACCAGTGTGGGGAAGTTCGACAAACTGGCGTTGCGCGCGATGGTATCTGAAGGATCTGTCGAGGTAGAGCAGGTTGGCCTGCATGAGCGCGGTCGATGAGCGCGGTCGATGAGCACCGGTCCAGGGCAATAGCGTCCGCTGGGCCTCCTGGGCTTGGTTCCACAGACCTGAGCCGGCAGTCCGCCTCGGAGCACTCCGATGGTTGTCGGGGGGCGGGGGTGATGGGTGGATCTCGCTGAGCTGTCGGAGAGACTGGCCGCGATAGCCGAGGAGCTGGCAGACCAGGCTCTGGACCGGCTGCACGAGGCGGCGGCGCAAGTGGCGGAGGGGGCCTCTCCCAGTCCGACGCTTATTGCAGAGGAGCGTCGGATCACACGCGCACGTCGGGCAGTGGAGAAGGCCGCGAGCCTACTCAGTGAGCCAGCCGGCTCGGAACGGGAGGATGGCTAGGCACTTCACATCTCAGTCGACGAGCGCATTCAAGTCGTCTATGAGCTGACGGAGCCGGCCATAGCTGGAATGGTCAAAGCGCATCGCCAGCCTCGGCAGGTCCAACTGGTCGTTGGAGGCGCGTTCCGGTGGGAGCGGCTTGGTGCGGCGGATCACGCCTTCGATGACGATGTCGCCGAAGCGGTCGTTCAGCCTTCTCAGCTCTGCTGCCCCTGGTGCTTCGCGCATCCGTATCACGAGGAGATCTCCGACCCATCTACAGGAGTGGTAATTGCGGTAGAAGCCGAGCATCTCCGCCGCTGCCTCGTCTACATCGGATGTGATCCGATAGAGCGAGCGGTCGTAGCTGCTGATCAGCCCTCGCGAGGCCACCTGCTCTACCACGAAGGTCTCCCATCCCGCCCAGTATGTCCCTCCCGGAACGTCCAGCAGCACGAGAGGTGCCGGTTGAGCCTTTCCGGTCTGCAGCAGGGTCAGTAGCTCGTAGGACTCGTCCAGTGTCCCGAAGCCACCCGGCAGGACGGCATAGCCGTCGGACTCCTTGATGAGCATCAGCTTGCGAGTGAAGAAGTACCGCATCTCGACCAGCTTTGGATCGCGCGCGATGAAGTGGTTGGCGCCCTGTTCGTGGGGCAGTCGGATGTTCACCCCGAGCGAGTGCTGTCTGCCTGCACCCTCCATGGCGGCTGCCATTATCCCCGGTCCTGCACCTGTGACCACCATCCACCCTGCGGCCGCGAGGCGAGTGGCCAGGAGGACGGCCTGGCGGTACAACGGGTCGTCGGCATGGGTACGGGCCGATCCGAAGAAGGTTGCCTTGGGGGCGTCGTGGTAGGGCCGGAACACCCTGAATGCTTCTGCCATCTCGGCAAGTGCCGCCCTGGCTATCTTCAGGTCGGCTATATCGGTTCCTTCCACGGCCATGGCTGCCACGGTGGCAAGCATGGACCGGTAGAGGTTTCCCCGATCGGTGACATCGAGGGTGCTTAATAGCTGGTCGCAGATCCGATCGACGACGCCTGCGATGTCGTGGCTGTTGCCGGGCGATTGCTTTGTGCCAGCGGGCTGGCCATGAGCGGGCTGGCCATGAGCGGGCTGGTCAGCGGAGGGCTGGTATGAGGCCATACAACGTGGTGCGCTGGGAGAGCTCCCGCCCGAGCGGCTCAACGAGGGCGCGCAGCTCGGTTTCGGTCATGAGCTGACCGTGGGTGGCCCCGGCCGCGCGTGAAATGTTCTCGTCCATGAGAGTTCCACCAAGGTCATTGGCCCCGGCACGGAGGATCTGGACAACCCCGGAAGTTCCCATCTTGACCCAGCTCACCTGTATGTTGTCTATCAGACCGTTATAGGCGATCCGGCCTACTGCGTGCATGAGGATGGCTTCCCTGAATGTCGGGCCACGACGGGCACGGCGCTGGAGGTAGATCGGTGATGCCATGTGGACGAACGGAAGCGGGACGAACTCGGTGAATCCTCCAGTCTCCTTCTGGAGGTCACGCGTTCTCACCAGATGACGAGCCCACGAGCGAGGGCGTTCTATCGAGCCGAACATGATGGTCACGTTCGAGCGGAGGCCTACGCGGTGTGCGCTGCGGTGTGCCTCAAGCCACTCGTCGGTCGAGATCTTGTCCGGGCAGAGCACTGCCCGGACATCATCGTCCAGGATCTCCGCTGCCGTGCCAGGAAGCGTTGCCAGGCCCGCCTCCTTCAGACGGCTCAGGTACGTGGCAAGAGGCTCCCCGAGGCGCCGGGCGCCCTCGGTGACCTCGAGCGCACTGAAGCCGTGGATGTGCATATGATCCGAGGCAGCGCGCACGGCCCGTATGACCTGTAGGTAGTACTCGCCGTCAAAGCTCGGGTGGATCCCCCCTTGGAGGCATACCTCGGTGGCCCCAGCCGCCTCTGCCTGCCTCACTCGCTCGCTGATCTCATCGAGATCGAGCAGGTAGGGAGTGCCGCGCAGGTTGAGCGAAAGGGGACCCTTCGAGAAGGCACAGAAGCGGCATTTGAAGGTGCAAATATTGGTATAGTTGATGTTGCGGTTCGCTACGAAGGTCACGGTGCCGCCCACGGTCTCGGCACGCAGTTCATCGGCCAAGTCGGCAATGGCCCTGAACTCAGGGCCACGCGCGGAGAACAGGGTGACGATCTCCTCCTCGCCGACCTCCTGGCCCATGAGCACCCCGGATATAACCTCCCCAACCGGACCTCCTGCTGAGGGCAGAGGCACCGTGTCCGGTGGAGGAAAGGGAATCCCGGCCAGTCTCAGATCCCACACGGCCTCAGCCTCTGGGAGACCTGCGAGGGAGCCTCTGTCGTCGCCAGGCCGTGGGCCTACCAGCAGCGGTGGCGGATCGATGCCCCCGGCGCACCAGGGATCGTCACGACCGAGCCCCTCGGCATCCGAGGCATCCGATACGGCAAAGCGCATGGCAGGATCGAGCCATCGATCGGGATCACAGGCGTACTCTGGATAGATAGTCAACCTCGCAGCGAGCGTCAGGCCTGCTGCTTCGGTGGTGTATCGGAGAAGGTCGACCGTAGGCCATGCTCGTTCGGGATTGACGTGGTCCATGGTGACCGGGGAGATGCCGCCCCAGTCGTCAATGCCCGAATCGAGCAGGGTGGCGAGGTCCTCGGACAGGTTAGGGGGGGCTTGGAGATGGATTTCGGGCGGCAGGATCAGACGTGCTGCAGCGATAGTCCATGCGAGCTCTTCCGGGGGGCAAGCCGGCTGGGCGTGCATGGCTGTACCCGGCTTCGGTAGGAAGTTCTGGACGATCACCTCTTGGACGTGCCCCCACTCCCGATGTGCTTCGGATATCGCTTCGAGCGCCTGGAGCCTCTGAGAGCGGCTCTCGCCTATGCCGACGAGTATGCCGGTGGTGAAGGGAATGGCCAGCTTGCCTGCCTGACGTAAAGTCAAGATCCGCCGGGCAGGCTCCTTGTCCGGACATCCACGATGGCAGTCCAAGTTGCCCACGGTCGACTCGATCATCATCCCCTGGCTCGCGCACACGCTCCGCAGCCGGGCCAGATCCTCCATACCGAGCGCGCCGGCGTTCGCGTGGGGTAGTAGACCGGTCTGGTCCCGCACCAGTTCACACATGGCTACCAGGTAGTCGATGGTGCTGTCGTAGCCGTGGTCCCGAAGCCATGAACGGGCGACGGGATAACGGTCCTCTGGTGCCTCGCCCAGGGTGAAGAGGGCCTCCTGGCATCCCGCCGAGGCTCCGGCCCTGGCAAGGGCAAGCACTTCGCCGGCTGGCAAGAAGGGGGAGTCGAGCCGCGCCGGCGGCGAGGCGAACGTACAGTATCCACAGCGGTCGCGGCACAAGCGCGTGAGAGGGATGAACACCTTCGGTGAATAGGTCACCCGCTTGCCGTGGGAAGCCTCGCGTTCAGAGCGCGCCGCCCTTTGCAGATCGGCAAGCGGGCGATCCAGAAGGTCTTCGAGGGGCATGCTCACTCTCGCCACACTACCCAATCGCAGTGCCCGTGCCCTACTGGCGGTCGTCGGTGCCGGCTGCCGGCTCGAGTGCTGCAGCAACGATCCTGTTACGTCCGGCTCGCTTGGCCTCGTACAGCGCGTCGTCGGCTCGGCTTATAAGCCGGTCGACACTCTCGTGGCGGTCCCAGGTGGCGACGCCTGCTGAGAAGGTGACGGCACTGTGGTTGGGTCCCTCGAGGGACAGGGCTGCCACCTCATGTAGAAGTTGGGCAACACCGTTGGCATCGGTATCGGGCAACACGAGCATGAACTCCTCCCCGCCGTAGCGTGCACAGGTGTCCTGAGCCCTTATCCGAGTGGCGATGCTCTCGGCGAACCTCCGGAGCAGGGAATCTCCTTCGACATGCCCGTACAGGTCGTTGAAGGCCTTGAACTCGTCGAGATCCAGCATGGCCACGCCAAGTGGCTTACCGGATCTCCGGACGCGCTCCACCTCGTTGTCGAGCACCTCGAACAACTTCCGGCGGTTCGGGAGGCCGGTGAGCTCATCGGTGTTGGCCAGCTCCATCAAGCGGTTGACCAGGTCCGATCTGGTTGCCATGGCGGCGAGCAGCCCAGCAACCGTCCGGCCGAGCATCTCCTGGTCGAGCGGGCTCGTCGGGGACCGCTTCGGCACGACAATAGCAACCGCCAGGTCCCCGGCTCGTGCGGTGGCGACCACCAGGTCCTCGGAAGTGAGCGCGTGGGTGGTGCGCGTGGTCGAGCGAGCCTGCTTGGTGGGCCAGGTAAGGCCGGCTTCCCGATGGCTCCCGGCAGCATCGCCCGGCGATCCCGTACCTTCGGCATCGAGGGCGGTAGCGGCGAGCGACTCTACTGCATCCCATCCGGGCCATGACGCGTCGGGCGGCCAGGTCAGGATGCTGGCGGTCCCCGGGGGCGAGGCTACTTTGACCAGGATGGCGAACCGCTCGGCGTCGAGCGCTTCGGTTATCATTCCGGCCAGTGGCTGGATCCCTCCTGGCCAGTCGCTCACCTCTCCCGTCTTTGCGGCAAGCTCTGCCATTGCATGGTTGACCTTCGCGTTGCGGATCGTCCCGCGCATAGCGTGGTCGATGATCACCGCCAGCCCTCCGGCGGCGAGGCTGTATAGCGCGACGGTCCAGGCCAGGGTCTCGGGCGGGTGGACCTGCCCGCCAAGTGCCAACACGAGAGCAGGAACCATCACCGCCCAGGTGATGGCTACCATCGCGTAGTCTCCGATGAGGGCTATGGCGACCAGGGGAAGGAGCACGAGCAGACCGAAGGCGCCGTGGTGGTCACCGACCGCCCGCACGAACAGCGACAACGCCACTATCCCTGCACAAGCCTGGCCGAGCACGACACAGGCGCGAAAGCGCAGGTACTGCCGTCTTCTGAGGACAGCCAGATCATGGATGTTCGATGCAAGGACGATCGCAGCGATAGCCGACGCTGCGACAAGGTCAGGAGGCGAGTAGAGCCTTGGCTTGAACAGCGCAGACGATGCGATGAAGATGGCTGCGAGGACGTAGGTGATCCCGATTTGGAGCAGGACCCGCCGTACGAGCCGTTCGGTTGGAGACGTCTTGAAATGCAATGTCTGAATCTCCAGGCATCTGTGGCTCAGGGATGTCCGGGAGTGGCTGCCGCCTGGTCGACGAGCCACAGCACGCTCCGGGCACGGACCCTGCTCGCCGGGATGTCGACACCGTCACGAAGCCGCTGGAATGCCGGGAGCTTCTCGGCGCCTGTCACAGTGAAGACCACCTCGCGCGCACGGGACAGCGCTTCGAGGGTGAGGGTGATGCGCTGGTGCGGGTTACGGCCGCTCGGGTCGGAGGATGCCATGCAGAGCGCCCCACGCGGATTGTCGAGTGCCTCGGAGCCCTCGAACAGCGACGCCGTGTGCCCGTCTGGGCCGAGGCCCAGGTGAACCAGGTCGAATGAGCCAAGGGGGGCAATGAGCTTCTCGTAGGCGGCCGCCGCCTTGTCGGGGTTGCCCCCGACGTACATGGGATGAACTGAGCCCACCGGGCCGACCTTGTCCAGCAGGGCGTCGCAGGCCTGGTGGTAGTTGGAATCGGGGTCTTCGGGATCTACGCAACGCTCGTCGCTGAAGTAGATGTCCACCACGGACCAGTCGATCGCACCTCCCTCACTCGATCGGGGGGCTGTCAGGCAAGTCATGGCAAGGTCCGTGTAGCACCTACGCGCTGTCGGGCCTCCAGAGAGAACGAGCGAGAACCTCTGTTGCTCACGATTGGCGAATGCTGCCGTCACGACTTCGGTGAATGCCGACTCCACCTCTTCGACAATCCGGATCTGGCCCGTGGCCCCGAGTGCTTCGGCGTGATCCCGCTCTGCAGCTCCTGACGTGATGGCTTCCTCGCGGCTGCCGTTGGGACTCACGGTGTTCGCCACTCGCGTGAGTCGCGCTCCAAGAGCAGTCCGGCTTCCGGAGGGCCCCAAGAACCGGCAGGGTAGTGCGAGAGAGGAACGTCGTCGTTGGACCACGCTGCCAGCACAGGATCGACCACGCGCCATGCCTGATCGACTTCGTCGGTGCGGATGAACAGGGTCGGATCTCCCATCATCGCGTCATGCAGCAGCCGTTCGTATGCGCTCGCATTGGCCCCAGGGAAGGTGGTCGCGTAGGAGAAGTCCATCTGGACAGTCCGAACCTGGAATGCCTCTCCCGGCACCTTCGCCCCGAAACACAAGGTGATACCGTCGTCAGGCTGGATCCGCAGGACAAGGCTGTTCGGAAGAAGCTCGCGTGCTAGGCGCTCTCCGAAGGCAAGATGAGGCACCCGGTGGAACTGCAGCGCCACCTCGGTCACGCGTTTGCTCAAGCGTTTCCCGGTTCGCACGTATATGGGCACGCCCGCCCAGCGCCAGTTGTCGACGGCGAGCTTCAGCGCCACGTAGGTCTCCGTCTTGGAATCAGGCGCTACGCCCTCCTCCTCCCGGTATCCTGCAACAGCCTCGCCCCCGATGATCCCGGCGGTGTACTGACCTCGCACTGCCGAGGTGACCGCCTCCTCTATGGACGGAATCACAATGGCGCGTAGCAGCTTCACCTTCTCGTCGCGAATGCCCTGAGCGTCAACGCTCGCAGGTGGCTCCATGAGCGTCAGGGCGAGAACCTGCATGGCATGGTTCTGGATGATGTCTCGAAGGGCACCGGCATGCTCATAGAAGCTGCCGCGGTGCTCGACTCCGATCTCCTCGGCCACGGTGATCTGGACGTGATCGATATAGCGGCGATTCCAGACCGGCTCGAACACCGCATTGGCAAAGCGCAGTGCCAGAACATTCTGGACGGTTTCCTTGCCCATGTAATGGTCTATGCGATATATCTGTTCCTCGTCGAAGCAGGCGTGAAGAGACTCGTCCAGCTTCCTGGCACTGGCTAGGTCATGGCCGTATGGCTTCTCGACGAGCAGGCGCGTGAAAGTTCCTGCCTCGCTGGGATGGGTGAGCCCGGCAGCAGCCATCCCCTTGGCGACCAGCGCGAACGCGTCGGGTACGGTTGCAAGGTAGTAGACGCGGTTGCCAGCTGTGCCGATAGCCTTATCGACCTCGGTCAGGACTTCGCTCAGCTTGGCGAAGGTGTCGGGGTCGTCGTACTCACCGGCTACGTACCTGAATCCCTTCACCAAGTGGTGCCATAGGGCACCCGCGGTGGCGGTGGCGCCGAGTGCAGCCTTGCGGAAGTCGTCGTCGCTCCACGGCGTGCGCGCCACGCCCACCAGTGTGAAGCTCTCCGGCAGAGCGCCATGGTCAGCCAGGCCTGCGAGAGCCGGGAAAAGCTTGCGTGTGGCCAGGTCTCCCGATGCCCCGAACACGACTAGGGCGTGGGGGGGGGCAGTCTCGACGGGCGTAGCGACAACAGAGTCACCGGGGTCAGCGTTGGCTGCGGGCGGCTGGGAGCTGGACGTCATGACTGGGGCTCTCTGCTGCTCGCCGCCCCACTCTTGGTGTCAGCTCCTGATCCTTGAAACGAGCGTGCCTTGCCGGCGAGCACGTCCATCAGGTCGTCGAAGGACTTGGCGAAGCTTGCCACTCCTTCGGCTTCGAGCGTAGAGGCCACATCCTCGATGTCTATGCCGGCCTCGGCCAACCTCTCGAGCGAAGCGCGGTCCGCGTCGGGGTCGACGTCGACGGTGCGAGACACGTTGCCATGGTCCATGAACGCGGCGAGAGTCTCATCCGGCATGGTGTTGATCGTGTCTGGACCGATGAGCGAGTCCACGTAAAGCAGATCCGGGTAGGCGGGGTTCTTCGTCGACGTGGATGCCCACAGGGGACGCTGGACCTTGGCGCCGCGTGCGGCGAGTGCCTCCCAGCGAGGTCCGGCGAAGCGGTCCTTGAACAGCGCGTAGGCGCGCCGGGCCTGGGCGACTCCAGCGGTGCCAAGGAGCTGGGCGGTGGGGAGGGCTGCCCGAGTGCCACCGGAGGCGGCGATCAGGTTCAACCGGCGGTCAACCTCGGTGTCGACGCGGCTCACGAAGAACGAGGCCACGCTGCGCACACCGGAAAGGTCGGTCGCACCAGCCGCGACGCTATCCTCGAGCCCGCCAAGATAAGCGTCTATGACCGCAGCGTAGCGCTCGATGCTGAATATGAGGGTCACGTTCACACTGCGGCCCTCGCCGATCATGGTCCGGATGGCTGGTACTCCTTCGACGGTGGCAGGAATCTTCACGAGAAGGTTCGGCTTGGCTACACGCTGGTGGAGGTCCCGCGCTGCGGCGGTGGTGGCGGTTGTGTCGCGGGCGAGGGCCGGAGCAACCTCGACCGAGACGTACCCGTCCACCCCATTCGACGTAGCATGAGTGCCTTCGAGCATTTCCAATGCTTCGCGAATATCCGTAAGGACGAGATCCCAGTAGATCTCCTCGATACTGCCTGGCGAGGCGTCGTCTCGTTCCTCGAGCAGGGAGGCGAACTGAGCATCGTAGTCGTCCTCACCAGCGATCGCCTTTGCGAATATCGTCGGGTTCGATGTGATCCCGCGGACGCCCTGGGAGATCAGATCGGCGAGATGCCCGTTGTGCAGATAGTCCCTGCGCAGGTTGTCGAGCCAGGGGCTCTGGCCCTGGTCAGTGTACAAGTCGTGGAGCCTTGTCACGCCAGTGGCCCCCTCGCCGTCGAGTCGACTAGTGCCGCCGCGCGTTCGACCACGTTGGACACGGTGAAGCCGAAGTGCTCCATGACAACCGAACCAGGAGCTGAGGCCCCGAAGCGATCGATCCCGATCACGTCGTGTGCGTAGCGTTCCCAGCCGAATGGACTAGCGGCTTCGACGGCGAGGGTTGGGACGCGGGGGGGGAGCACGCTATGGCGGTACGCCTCGTCCTGCTCGGCGAACAGCTCCCAGCTCGGCAAGGACACCACCCGTGCGGCTACTCCCCGACCCGCCAAGGCATTCATGGCTTCGATGCAAAGATGCACTTCGCTCCCAGTGGCCAGAAGCACGACATCCGGATCTCTGCCCGGACCCTGGTCGTCGCGGGCGGTCTGGTCGTCGGGAGAAGATGCCCCAGGGTCGGCTAGAACGTAGCCACCTCTCTGCACGCCGCTGTATGCGTCGGCCGTCCCGTCTAGCACCGGCACGGCCTGTCGGGTCAGGATCAATGCCGTAGGGCCGTCGGAATCGACTGCAACGCGCAGTGCGTGAGCGCACTCGTTTGCATCTGCCGGACGGATCACCCTCAAGCCCGGCATGGCGCGCATGGATGCGAGCTGCTCGATGGGCTGGTGAGTTGGTCCGTCCTCGCCGAGACCGACCGAATCGTGGGTCCAGGAATAGATGACGTGAAGGCCTTGCATGGCAGCGAGCCGAACCGAGGGACGCATGTAGTCGCTGAAGATGAAGAACGTTCCCCCGACAGGTAGGACACCGCCGTGAGCCGCCGCGCCGTTCATCATGGCACCCATGGCATGCTCGCGGATCCCGTAGTGCACCTGAGTCCCCGATGGACTGTCTGCAGACTGGTTCTCTGCCCCTGTCAGGGCCACCCCGGTATTGCCGGTCAAGTCGGCCGACCCTGCGAGAAGACCTGGGATCACGCCTTCGCAGGCGCTGAGGCACTTGGCCATCGCCGCGCGAGTGGCAAGCATGGTGCCAGCGTCGAACACCGGCAGGCTAGAAGCCCATCCAGCCGTTCCACGTCCCATGCGACCTGCATCCCATGCAGCTCGATCACCGCGGTAGGCAGCGAGACGCTCTTCCCAGGCCCGACGGTGCGCCTGACCCTTCGGAATGCACGACCGATAGTACGACAGGACGTCGTCGGGCACGTAGAACTCCATGTCCGGTGGCAGGCCGAGAATTGCCTTCGTCTCGCGCACCTCTTCCACCCCGAGCGGTTCGCCATGCGCCGCAGAGGTATCGGTCTTGTGGGGGGAGGGCCATCCTATGTGGCTGCGGAGTATGATCAACGAAGGGCGATCCTCGACCGACATGGCCCCGCGTATTGCGGACTCGAGCGCTCTGGTGTCGTTGGCTACCTCGCCAACGGGGTCGACATGCCACCCGTATGCTTCGAATCGTTCGGCGACGTCGTCGTCGTAAGCGAGCTCGGTAGGCCCGTCGATGGTGATGTGGTTGTCGTCGTATACGTACACCAGCCGGCCAAGGCCCAGGTGCCCTGCCAGCGAAGCGGCCTCGTGGCTGATTCCTTCCATGAGGTCGCCGTCGGAGCAGATCACGAAGGTGTGGTGGTCCACGAGATCTGGTCCGAATCGTGAACGGAGCCAGCGTTCGGCCAGGCCCATCCCCACACCATTGGCAACGCCCTGGCCGAGGGGGCCTGTAGTGATCTCCACACCTGGCGTGAGCCCGTGCTCGGGGTGGCCCGGGGTGAGGCTGTCCCACTGGCGGAAGCTGCGTATGTCGTCCAGGGAGAGGCCATAGCCAGTTAGGTAGAGCATCGAGTACAGCAGTATCGAGGCATGACCGCATGACAGAACGAAGCGGTCACGATCCGGCCAGTTCGGCTCGGACGGATCGTGACGCATGATGTGGGTGAATAGCACATGGGCCAGAGGGGCGAGCGCCATGGCGGTGCCCGGGTGGCCGCTCGACGCCCGCTGGGGCGCGTCCATGGCAAGGCCGCGTATAACGTTGATTCCGAGAGTCTCTATATCGTCATCGCTCACACCCCAACCGTAGCCGCTGGCCATGGCTACAGACGCCCGCCCCGAGCCTGCAGCTCGCGCCAGGCGTGCCCGGCACTGCTCGATCTCAGGCGCGAGTGTCGAGCAGAAGCATGGAGGCGGTCAGGCTGTGAAGGAAGTTGCGTCCGCCAACCGGTCCTAGCTCACCGGCAGCGAAGCATCCGGCCACGGCAGCGGGTCCGAGATGCCGGCGGATCGAGGCTATGTCGTGATCCGGCATGTCGAACATCCGTGTTCCCCGGCCGTTGCATGTGAACACGATGGCGGCCGCCGCATGGTGCCCGCGCAACATGGCATCGAGATCCTCGTGTGCAGCCGCGGCGTCGCGCAGGTGCAGCTGAACCGTGGTCCCCACTGGTACGGCCTCGGTCACAGTTATCGACCCCGTCCTCCTGTCGGAGGCGAGCAGCCCACGCACGAGGAAGTCTCCCCGTCCGAAGCTCTCGGCGTGCTCGTCGATGACGCGGCCAAGGTTGAGTCCGCCATGTTCGAGGAGGGTGAGCTCCGCGGGCGACAGTGTCTCGTGTGCCTGGGTTACGATGCGCTCTATGGCGGGTCGGCCAGCGAGCTCGTAGATGACGTTGCGCTCGGCTCTGGTCACAACCAACGGATGCCCGAAGGGCCGGCTTCCCTGGGACACCACGGTCGCCACCTCTACACCCGGCCCGAGGATGGCACCGACGGCACCCGAAGAGCTGATAGACCGCCCCGAGGAGATCCTGGTGCCCCCTGGTCCCGTGCCACCGGAGGCCATCCCGCCCACCACGGGCAAGCCTGGATGGTGGGTGGCGAGCCAGGACAAGAAGGCCTCGACATCGAAGCTGAAGGGATCAGCCATGAGGACGAGGGCGGAAGGTTCGAACGCGATTCGGTCGGGCCATCCGTGTGCAAGCAGGGGCCCGAGCGGCGACTCGCGAGCCATCTCGATTCTCACCGGCAGCACTGGCCCGGTTCTGCCCGCCCAAAGCGAGATGGCAGCGGAGTCCTCCACCTCGTGCTCGCCTCCGAGCACCGATCCCGATGCGCAGCCGAGCAGGACGAGGGGATGGAGCAGGTCATCGATGGCCGATACGATGTCCTCGAGGGCCCCCGCATGGGGTTTGGTGACGAATACCATTGCGAGATCCGGCATCAGCCCGACCTCCTCGATGACAGCCCCGAGCACCTCACCGGTGGCCTGCGTGGCCAAAGGGTGCTCGCTCAAAGCGGCGGCGAACGCCGATCGGCTCATGAAGATGTCCGCCCTGGCATGTCCCAGCCGGCCGGTCGTGGCCACGCAATCCTGCCGGCTATCCATACAGCTTCAATCGAGCCGTCAGGTCGCAGTGCCACCAGATCGGCCCGCATGCCGGGGGCAATGCTGCCCCGGTCGGTAAGACCCAGCAAGCGGGCTGGGATGCGGCTGGCTGAAGCAACCGCATCAGGCAGTGTTGCCCTCGTGTTAGCAGCGAGATTGGCCACGGCCCGATCCATGGTGACGACGGATCCCGCCAGCGTCCCGTCGGAAAGCCGTGCGGCGTCAGGTATGGCCTCGCCGGTGCCAAAGGTGACTGCCCCCGGCTTCACTGCCCTGGGCTTCACTGCCCCCGGCTTGACTGGCCCGGGCTTCACTGCCCTGGGCTTCACTGCCCCCGGCTTGACTGGCCCGAGCTTGACTGGCCCGAGCTTTCCAGAACCTACTGCCACGCTGTCGGTTACGAGAACGAGCCTGCCCGGTGGCTTCGCTCGCCATGCCAGGTCGAGCACGGACGGATGCAGATGGACCAGATCGGCGATAACCGATACGGCCAGGCGGTCGTCGGTCAGCCCGGCACCGAACAAGCCGGGCTCACGCTGGGCGAGTGGCGGCATCGCGTTGCCAAGGTGAGTAACCAGACTGGCACCCGCGGATGCCGCGCTGAGTGCCTGCTGCGCGCTGCAACGTGAATGACCCAAGGCCACCACAATGCCTCTGTCATGCAGGACTTCGACTGCATGAATGGCTCCAGGCAGCTCGGGTGCCAGAGTGATTATCCTCACCAGTGGTGGGAGCCCGCCGAGCCAGGCCATGTCGATCGCATGCAGCAGGTGACGCGGGTCGTGTGCTCCTGGGACCGTGAGGAACGGCCCTTCCACGTGTGCGCCGGCGATGCTGGGCCTCGGTGCCCGCGCGGGACGTGATGCGAATGCGTCGATGCGACCGAGAGCCGCATCGAGGTCCCCCAGAGGCGCCGACACGAGCGTCGGGCACCATGTGGTCACCCCTTGAGCCAGGAGAGCGTCGTCCAGAGCATCCCAGGCATCTGCTTGCCGTGCGTCGGCCACATCTATTGCACCTATACCGTTCACCTGGATATCCACGAATCCCGGTACGATCGTGCGGTCTGGCATGGCCGGCCTGGTCGGATGGTTAGGAGATGCTTGCATCTCCTCCACGGCCTCTATCAGCCCGTCCTTCACGTGGACCTGGCCTACGATCACCCGGCCGTCGTCCAACACCACAGCCGAACCCGGGATCGCAAAGTTCCCAGCTTTCGTGGAGAAGCCCGCGCGAAGATCGCGTGGGCGTCCCGGTAGGTCGATTGGACTGCCTGTATCCGGCTGGATGCTCAGGAGCCGGTCGGGGTGCTGATGGGGCGTTGTCGGGGTCGTGCGGCTAGGTGAGTCCATGTTACCTCGAGTCCAGCGTACGGTACCGTTGCGACATGCAAGGCGCACCGCTGCAGGTCCCTCCGAACTGCGACCTGACTCTCGGCATGGTATGCGTGGAAAAGTCCGTGCCGGGCCGGACGGTCTGGCAGGTTGCCGCCGATGAGAGGTTTGCCAATCCGGCCGGGGTCCTTCAAGGCGGCTTTGTGGCTGCCATATGCGATTCAGGCATGGGAGCTGCCTCACTTACCTGGGCAAGGGGTCGGAAGGTGTATTCGTCCAACGTCGAGATGAAGGTGAGCTTCATGGCGCCGGTTTGGCCTGGCCAGCTTCTCACCTGCGAGGCAAGGATTGTGTCGGGCGGGAGGCGGGTGGTGTTCGCGGAAGCCGAAGTACGCTGCGCGGACGGGAAGCTGGCCGCCAAAGCGAGTTCTACGTACCTGCTCAGCATGCGTGACTAGCCGACCAGCTCTTTGGAGCCATATGGGGCTAGGTGCTTGCGGTATGTGTGCGGCGCGGGGGAGGATGGCAGGCACCTGCCTGGACGCCGTTCAGGAGGCATGAGGCTGTATGGGGCCGACCAGGTGCGCAGGCAAGGTGCGCCTAGCCGTCTAGCACCCACGGAGGACGTACGTGCGAAGACAACGACGAGGACAGCGGACGGGGCTGCTCCACCGATATCTTGACCGTGGTGGCGAGACCTCGGTCAGAGGAACCGGTGGTGAGCTGCTGAAGCTGGTGGTGGAGTATGTGAAGCAGGAGACCCTGGGACCCCTGCGCGGGCTGGGTCGCTTCGTGGTGTTCGGCACCATGGGGGCGGTTGCACTGGCAGCGGGGATGCTACTGCTCGTCCTGGCATTTCTCAGGCTCCTGCAGGACGAGACGGGCTCGACGTTTACCGGGCATTTGTCTTGGCTGCCTTACCTGATCGCGGCCGTGGTGGCCGTTGCAGCCATGGTGATTGCCGGTTGGAGGGTTATCAGGGGGGCCGGATTGCCCGATGCGGGCGACGGGCGATCGGATTTCGGTTACACGCCGCCGAGCTCCACACGGGCGGCCAAGGAGACGACATGATGAGCGAACGGGATGGCAAGGTGACGCGTGAGGATGTCGAGACCAAGCTGCGACAGCTGTCAGGTGAGGTGGGGAGCCAGGTAAGCGAGGCAAAGCCGGCTCTCGTCACTACGGGTGTCGGCATCGCCATAGTGCTCCTCGCGATCGCGTACCTTCTGGGCCGTCGTGGTGGCCGTAAGCGCTCTGCAGTCGTGGAGATACGAAGGGTATGAGCAGGGCCTGATGAAGCGCCTTGTCGATGCTCTTCGTTCCAGGGCCTTCAGGCGCGGCGTGGCTGGAGATCCAGTGTGGCTCGGTGCTGCGCTAATGCTATGGCTGGTGGCCAGAGCACGCCGCAGTGACTCTGAGATCGTATGGTCAGGGAAGCTCGACCCGGGCGAGGCTTTGACGGTGCTGGTTGAGAGCCCGGCAAGGCGTGGCAGCACTACAGACACCGCCGGTGGGAAGGGATCGGGGTTGCGCAGTGCTCGGCGGCGGCGTGGTCGCTGACAGCCCCGAAGGCGGTGGGCCAGGAGGCGGTCGTGAACAGCTACGAGCCCTGGAGCGAGTGCTCCTGATCGACTCGAAGGACCGGCGTTACCTACTCACCCTCCGTCCCGGGGCAATGTTCCACACGCATGCAGGCATAGTTGCCCATGATGATTTGATCGGATGTCTGGAGGGATCGACTGTCTCGGGATCCACTGGCCGGCGCTTCGTGGTGCTGAGGCCGACTCTCGCCGACGTCATTTTGAAGATGCCGCGTGGTGCGCAGGTCATCTACCCGAAGGATCTGGGAGCAATCCTCCTTGCTGCAGACATAGGGCCGGGAATGCGCGTGATCGAGGCCGGTGTGGGCTCAGGCGCGTTGTCCATGGCACTATTGCGTGCCGGGGCAGAGGTGGTCGGCTACGAGATCCGCCCCGACTTCGCTGCAAGGGCGCGAGCGAATGTCGAGGCCTGGGTGGGTGACGAGGTGCCGTACCGCGTCGAGGAGCGCGACGTGTACGAGGGCATCGGCGAGGTTGGCATCGATCGGATCCTGCTCGACCTGCCGGAGCCTTGGCGGGTGCTTGCCCATGCCGAGACAGCGCTCAGGGCGGGCGGGATACTTCTCGCCTACCTACCGACGATCAACCAGGTAGCCGAGCTCCGTTCTGCCTTGCGAGCGAGCGCGTTCGGATTGGCTCGTACCTTTGAGGTCGTGGAGCGCACATGGCACATAGACAATCGTTCTGTGCGCCCTGACCATCGGATGGTAGGGCACACAGGATTCCTCACAAGCGCCAGGCTGATGATCACCGACTCCAGTCGGGATGCCTAGCTCCCAGTTGACGACTGAATCAGTCCTTCTCTATGAAGATGCACTCGCCAGGGCATTCCTCGGCGGCTTCCGTCACGGCGTCCTCGAGCCCGTCCGGGACTGCCGCCAGACCCGCCGAGCCACCTGGCTCGTTGCGGACCTCGCTGCCTTCCTTCACGTAAGCGAGACCGTCATCTAGAAGTGTGAACACCTGCGGACATATCTCCTCGCACAGCCCGTCACCAGTGCACAGATCCTGGTCAATCCAGACCTTCATCGGCTGCCTCACGCCTCCTTAGCCAGGGGCTCTTGCCCCGGTGCACTCCCGTGGTCGGGAACTCGTGAGAAGGGACCGTAACGAGGCTCGAGCGGGAATGTCAACTGCAATACGCCACCATATCCTCTCCGGGCAGTGTATGGTCGCTGAAGTAGGCCCCGAGCGAGCCCGAGGAGGTGGTTCTGACGGCTGAGTCGGAAGAGCAACGCAAGCTGGCTGCCTTGCGCGCCGAAGTCGAGGTCGCGCGGCAGCAGGCGCGGATAGCCGAGGAAGAGGTAGCCGCGCTGCGAAGGCGGCTTGTCGAGGGACCGGGAAGGGTCCAGGCGCTCGAGGAGCGGCTCTTGGAGACGAAGGGCCAGCTTGCCCAAGCCGTATCGCAGAATGAGAAGCTTACCTTCACGTTGCAGCAGGCCAAGGAGCATATTGCCGCGCTCAGGGAGGAAGTCGACAAGCTGACGCAACCGCCTTCCGCCTACGGGGCCTTTCTCGGAACGAACGAGGACGGGACCGTAGACGTGTTCTCCGGAGGCCGGAAGATGCGCGTCGCTTTGCATCCAGAGCTCGATCCGGGCGGCTTGCACCGGGGCGAGGAGGTCGTGCTGAACGAGTCCTTGGCCGTGGTCTCCGCGCGCGAAGGGGAGCGCTCCGGGGAAGTCGTCACGTTGAAGGAGCTCCTGGATGGGGGCAGGAGGGCAATCGTCTACGGTCGGGCCGAGGAGGAGTTGGTGGTAGAGCTGGCCGACTCGCTGCTCGGCGTGCATCTGCGCGCCGGGGATGCCCTGCTCATGGAGCCGCGTGCCCAGCTTCTCATGGAGAAGCTCCCGCGTCCCGAGGTGGAGGAGCTGGTGCTGGAGGAAGTCCCCGACGTCACCTACGCCGACGTCGGTGGCCTTGACCCGCAGATAGAGGCGATAACGGATGCTGTCGAGCTGCCCTACCTCCATAGGGCCTTGTTCAGCGACTACAGGCTGCCGGCACCGAAGGGGATCCTTCTCTACGGTCCACCAGGCTGTGGAAAGACCCTGATTGCCAAGGCGGTTGCCAACTCTCTTGCCAAGAAGGTGGCGGAAGCTACAGGAAACGCGGAGATCCGCAGCTATTTCCTGAACATCAAGGGTCCGGAGCTGTTGAACAAATATGTGGGGGAGACCGAGAGGCAGATCAGGCTGGTGTTCCAGCGGGCCAAGGAGAAGGCTGAAGAGGGAGTGCCGGTCATTGTCTTCTTCGACGAGATGGATTCTCTTTTCAGGACCCGCGGCACTGGTATCAGCTCCGATATGGAGTCGACTATCGTGCCGCAGCTCCTTGCGGAGATAGACGGTGTCGAAACGCTCCGTGACGTCATAGTGATAGGCGCTTCCAACAGGGAGGATCTCATAGATCCGGCCATCCTACGGCCGGGGCGCCTCGATGTGAAGATCAAGATCGAGCGGCCCGACGAGGCAGCCGCGGCGCAGGTGTTCGCGCGTTACCTCACATCCGAGCTGCCCCTCGACGCGGGAGAGGTGGAGCGCCTTGGGGGCGGGGACGCGTCGAAAGCAATTGATGCGATGATCGAGCTCACGGTCGCGGAGATGTACCGCGACGACGACGATAACAAGTTTCTCGAGGTCACATACCAAAACGGTGACAAGGAGATTCTCTATTTCAGGGACTTTGCCTCTGGGGCCATGATCGAGAACATAGTACGGCGTGCGAAGAAGCTGGCGATAAAGCGCACGATTGCAGGACAGGGCAAGGGGATCAGGACCTCGGACCTGATCGAGTCGATTCACCAGGAGTACAAGGAGAACGAAGATCTCCCGAACACGACCAACCCCGACGATTGGGCGCGTATCTCCGGCAAGAAGGGTGAGCGGATCATCTATGTGAGGACCCTGCTGGCTGACGCCGAAGAGACCAAGGGGGGCCGTTCTATCGAACGCGTTGGCACCGGCCAGTACCTCTGAGCACACAGTGCTCTGGTCTTGCCGGGCTCACCGTGCTCGCGTGCAGGGGCTGGCGCTGCACTAGGGTCGTCTACGTGGCCATACCGAAGGTCTGCGGCATCGAAACGGAGTTCGGCATCCACCATGCTGGTGGCGAGGACAACCCTGTCGCCTCGTCGTCGCTCCTGGTGAGCGCTTATGTAGCAGACCTCCTGCGTGTGGGATGGGACTTCGAGGACGAGTCTCCAGCGAACGACGCGCGGGGGTTTGCCCGTAACGGCTCTCTGGCGCCAGAGATCGAGACGCATCTCGTGAACGCTGTTCTCACCAACGGAGCCCGGTACTACGTGGACCACGCACATCCGGAGTTCTCCACCCCCGAGTGCGCCGATCCACTCGAGGCGGTTCTCTACGATAAGGCCGGGGAGGAAGTGCTGCGTCGGTCGATGAAGGCCGCGGACCGCCTGCTGCCTCCTGGACAGCACATCGTGGTTTACAAGAACAACTCCGATGGCAAGGGCAACTCCTACGGCACCCACGAGAACTACCTCATGGATCGGAGCGTTCCGTTTGCGAGCATCGCCCACCTCGTGACAACGCACTTCGTGACCAGGCAGCTGTTTACTGGTGCAGGGAAGGTTGGGACCGAGACGCCGGGGCGTGGCGGATCGGATGTCGTCTACCAGATTTCCCAGAGGGCCGAGTTCTTCGAAGAGGAGATTGGCCTAGAGACGACCCTGAAGCGGCCGATCGTGAACACCCGGGATGAGCCTCATGCGGACCCGGCCAGGTTCCGTCGCCTCCATGTGATAGTTGGTGACGCCAATCTATGTGAGGTGGCCACGTTCTTGAAGATGGGAACGACCGCGCTCGTCCTCGCGCTCATAGAGGATGACGCGTTCGGCAACGTGGACCTCACCCTTGCCAGCCCCGTGAAGGCCATCAGGCAGGTGTCATATGATACGACGTTGTCGCTTGCCCTCGACCTTGCCGATGGCAGGAGTGCAACAGCCATCGACATCCAGTGGGAGCTCTACGGGCTGGCGGTCAAGTACGCGGAGGATAGGGGGCTGTCGTGCCTGGGTGACGAAGCGGTCGGCAAGGAGGTGTTGAAGCGCTGGGAAGAGGCTCTCCATGGCCTCGAGACGGACCCTTCCACCCTTACCGGTCAGGTGGACTGGATAGCGAAGCTTCATCTGATCGAGGCCTACAGGGACCGTCATGGTCTGTCATGGGACGACAGCCGGCTCGCGGCGCTCGATTTGCAGTACCACGACCTGCGCCCTGAGCGATCACTCTTCTCGCGGCTCGACACCGAGACCCTGGTCGACAAGGACGCGGTGGGCGAGGCTGTGACGGAGCCACCAAGGCGGACACGCGCATATTTTCGCGGGCAGTGCCTGAAGCGGTGGTCGTCCTCGGTGGTGAGCGCCAACTGGGACTCGCTTGTGTTCGATCTTGGAGAGGACCCGTTGCGCCGGGTACCTATGATGGATCCGTTACGCGGTACGGCAGCTCACACCGAGGAGCTGCTGGATGGAAGCTCTTCGCCGCTCGAGTTGTTGACATTACTTGGTAGGTAGGCGAACCAGGATGCGAGGATGGCAGGTCAGGTGGCGGGCCGGACCCCTAAGGACAGATCAGGTGCTCGATGTTGCTAGGAGAGGGTGAGAATGGCTGAAAGGGAGTTGAAGCGCCGAACGCCTCCAACCCGTGAGGAAGAGCAGGCAGTGGAAGATGCGCCTGTCACATCGGCTACGGGGGAGAAGCTGAAGGCGGAGCTGGACGACCTGCTCGACGAGATAGACGAGGTTCTCGAGGAGAACGCGGAGGAGTTCGTGCGCAACTATGTCCAGAAAGGCGGGCAATAGCCGAGTGGGACTTCCGACGTTCCTTCCCGGCGACGACCCGGGGCCAGATTTTCCGGCACTGATGCGACGTCTGGGCAGGCCGCTTGGGCATCCCCGTCTCGAGGGGGCGCCAGGTGATCCGTTGCCGGCAGGTGCGGGTGCCAACCAGCTACCGGTACGCCATGGAACCACCGTGGTCGCTCTTCGCTATGGCGATGGGGTAGTGATGGCTGGTGACAGGCGGGCAACCGAAGGCCACCTGATAGCTCATCGGGCCATGGACAAGGTTTTCCCCGCAGATCGTCATTCGGCAGTTGCGATAGCGGGTGCTGCCGGCCCAGCTGTCGAGATGGTGAAGCTCTTTCAGACGCAGCTCGAGCACTACGAGAAGGTCGAAGGGGTCGTGCTGAGCCTGGAGGGGAAGGCAAACCAGCTGAGCCAGATGGTGCGCGAGCACCTGCCCATGGCAATGCAGGGCTTGGTGGTGGTTCCCCTGTTCGCCGGGTACGACCTGGCACGATCCAGGGGCCGCATCTTCACCTATGACGTCACCGGTGGCCACTACGAAGAGGCCGATCATGGGGCTACAGGTTCGGGCGGGCGCGATGCGAGGACGACGATCAAGCTCGGATGGCGAGAGGGGCTGGATCGCAGCGAGGCGGTCGATCTCGCGATCAAGGCGCTTTACGAAGCAGCGGACGAGGATTCCGCGACGGGGGGGCCCGACCTCGTGAGAGGTATCTTCCCGGTGGTCGCCACCGTCGATTCCGAGGGATACCTCCAGCTAGATCAGGGGGAAGTTGCTCAGCGGTTCGGCACGCTGGTGGGTTCGTTGGGTGACGGGCGGGTCTCCACTCCGGCGGGAGGCGCGTCGCGATGACAATGCCGTTTTACGTAGCCCCCGAGCAGGTGATGAAGGATCGGGCAGAATACGCCCAGAAGGGGATAGCACGGGGCAGGTCGCTGGTTGCGACGATATATAGCGGCGGGATATTGATAGTTGCCGAGAACCCGTCACGCTCCCTTCACAAGGTCAGCGAGATCTACGACCGGATAGCGTTCGGGGGCGTCGGCAAGTACAACGAGTTCGATCAGCTTCGCGTTGCAGGCGTCCGTCATGCGGATACGAAGGGCTACGCCTACTCGCGCGACGACGTGGATGCGAGATCACTGGCCAATCTCTATGCGCAGTTCCTCGGCAACGTCTTCACCCATGAGATGAAGCCGCTTGAAGTCGAGATACTGGTAGCCGAGCTCGGCACGCGCGAAGGAACGGATCAGCTCTACCACATCGCCTACGAAGGCACCATAACCGACGAGGATCACTTCGCGGTGCTGGGTGGTGATGCTCAGACGATTGCCGAGAGGATGGCGGCGTCCTTCAACGATGGATGGGAGCTTCAAGATGCGCTCCGAGCTACGGTTGCAGCGCTGGCTGGTCCGGACCGGAGCCTTCGGCCCGACGATCTGGAGGTTGCCGTGCTGGCGCGTGCAAACGGAAGGAGGGCATTCCGCCGGGTTGGCGCCGACGAGCTGGCAGCGTTGCTCGGTGATGCCCCGCGCCCGGCCAGGCAGCGCAAGGCGAAGGCCCCCGAACCGGCCTGAGCCTAGATGGAGCTCCGGTGCCCCGCGGCGTGGGCGGGACCGGCGTCAGGACGCGTTGTCGTCGAAGGCAGCTTCCACCTGGTCGGCCAGCAGGAGAAGGCGGGCGTCCTCGAGCTGGTCCGCCATCACGAGGATCTCCACGGTCGCAGGTAGGGGGTACGGGCCTTCCGACGTTCCCCTGAGCTCGGTAAGGAAGCCCTCGGCACCCAGCCGGGCTGCGAGAACGCGCGCCTCGAAGGTAGAGCCGGCCGTCGTAAGGTGAACCATGGACGTGCCCGTACCGCTGTTGGCCGCGTCGAATCCATCAGCATCGGATCTCGTCATCTCCGATAGTCGTCCGGTATGCGTGGGATGGCAGTCTGTGGCACACACGGACCTTATATCCGCAGGCCGTGCCGGCGCAGGGCAAAGGCATCGTGTGGGCATCCGACCTGCGGCGAGAGTCCTTCAGCGGTACGCGGCGGCAATGGCGTCGATCGCTCCTCGAAGCTTGAGCGTAGTCTCGGCCAGCTCCGCGCCGGGCTCGGAGCCGGCGACGATGCCTGCTCCGGCATACAGGTCGGCTACGCCGTCGTGCAGGAGCATCGAACGGATGCCCACCATCATCTGGCCGTCACCATTTCGATCCATCCAGCCGACCGGCCCGGCATAGCGACCCCGGCTGCTGCCCTCGAGCCTCGCTATGAGATCCATAGCGTCTCTGGTGGGAGATCCCGCAACTGCCGGAGTGGGATGTAGGGCAGCGGTGAGCTCCAGCAGCGACGGGAGCAGGCCTGTGACCCGAGGTGGCCTCAGGCATCCTGTGACCTGTGTGCCGAGGTGCGCCACGAGCCTTAGCTCCGAGATTGTGGGGCCGTCGAAGGATATCCTCTCGCAGAGGGGTCCGAGCGTGACGGCGACCTGTTCGACCACTGCGAGATGCTCGGCCAGCTCCTTGGGCGACTTGAGCAGCTCGTCGATGGCGCGCCGGTCGGCGGCAGGTTCACCGGTCAGGCCGGTAGTGCCGGCCAGGGGGTGCGTTTTCACCGTGCTCCCGCGCCGGCGTACCAGGAGCTCCGGCGTCGCCCCGAGGAACGCTTCAGACTCGCCGATTGCAGCGAAGACAGTGCATCGTGGGTCGAGACGGGCAAGGTTGCGTAGCACGGAACCTGGATCTACCCCACGGGCCAGCCTGAGTCGCACGCTCCGAGCCAGGACGACCTTGGCTACCTTGGCGGCATCTATGGCATGAAGCACGGCGTTGACGTTAGCGACGAACCGGCCTGATCCTGGTTCGGGATCCTCTGCCGCGAGCGATCCGGCCAATTCGCGATCCTCCTCGGCGCTTAGCCCACTAGAGGAGCAGAGCTTGGCAGGTGAGATGCCAGATCGCGCTCCGATGGAGTCGAGCAGGTCGCCGATCTGCTCCGTGCTGTGGGGAAGGCGGGCTCCAGCAGGGCCGACCACGGTTACCCAGCGGGTCCCGGAAGGATCGGACCGGAGCACCAGGGCTGGGACAACCAACCGGCAAGGCTCGGCGGGGTCGAAGGGAAGCGCTCCAAACACCACCGGTCCTGAACCGGGACGGCTTACCTCATCGGAAAGCGGAACGGCGTCGAGCCACTGCTGGATCTCGGTCGGTGTAGCGCCCCTCCCGGTGGCATCCCGTAGCGGCAGCGTCGTGGCGGCTCCGCGGCCTGCAAGGGTTTCGGAGGTGCTGTGGAGCAGGACTCCCATCGTTCGTGCCTGCAGTGCCGGATCTGACTTCGAGGCGAGGTCGATCGGGTCGATGTGCCAGCTGGCTGGGACCGGCAATGTGCAAGAGCGGAAGCGACCCGGGTCGGGCAGGCCATCCTGGGGCGTGCCCTGGGGTTGCGCATGGGCCACTCAGCTCGCCTCGGAGGGTGCCCCGGCCCTGGTGGCCGTGATCAATTGGATGGCACCCCCAGCGAGGGTGCGGCGGTTCACGCCTGAGAAGCCGGCCTGCCTTACCATCGATCGCAGATTCTCCGGGTCGGGCAGGTAAGCGACGGAGCGTGGCAGGTATCGGTATGCCTGCGGACTTGACATGAGGCCACCGATGACCGGCACAGCGTGGTCGAACCAGAGACGATGGCCCAAGCGTAAAAGCGCACTGCCCGGAGTCGAAACCTCCAGCAGGGCTATCCTACCGCCCGGGCGGACGACTCTCGCGAGCTCGGCAAGCACGGAATCCAGATGCGTGAAGTTCCGGAGAGCGAAGCCGCTAGTGGCGCCGTCCACGGAGCTCGCTTCCAGTGGAAGGTGGCTTGCGTCGGCCTGGACAAGGCGGCTTGCATCCTTGGCCAAGCTGAGCATGCCGGCAGAGAGGTCGATTCCGATGGCTTGCATGTGGCGGGCCTCGAGCATACGGCACAGGTCACCGGTCCCACACCCGAGGTCTACGACCACCGAGCCGGGTGGAAGCCCGAGGGCGGTCACCGTCCTGCGTCGCCACAGGCCGTCCAGGCCAAAGGTCATCATGCGGTTTACCAGGTCGTAGCGCCACGCGATCGCATCGAACATCGATCTGACCATCGCGGTCTTGGCGTCGCCGGTCGGTAGCTCGGGGTCAGCTTCGCGATCTTTCGCCTGGAGAGGCCTCATCGTCACGCCCAACACTCTAGGAGCTGGCGCGTAACAGGCTGCAGGGCGGATCAGAGATAGTAGCGGTAGACCACCTGGGCCACGCACGACGGCTTCGGTGCGTCCTCCGCCTGGATGGTGATGTCGAGGGTCACCTGTACCCCTCCTTGGACGTCGTCGACACTGGCTACGACAGCCCCCAGGCGGACTCGCGATCCGACCTTCAGTGGCGCGGGAAAGCGGACCTTGTTGCAGCCGTAGTTGACCCCGAACGCCATTCCCTCGACGGTGAGGATCTCAGAGAGCAGCACCGGTGCTAGGGAGAGGGTGAAGTATCCATGCGCGATGGTCCCTCCGAATGGTCCCCCGGCGGCCCTCTCGGGATCGACATGGATCCATTGGTGGTCGCCGGTCGCGTCGGCAAACAGGTCTATCTGGTGCTGACCGACCGAATGCCACTCGGAGAGCCCGAGGTCGGTCCCAGCGAGTTCGTGGAGCGCTGATACGGAGTTGACGACGGTTGCCATGGATTGACAACTTACGCCGTTTAGTGGAACCAGACGCGCTCGTAGCCCCGGCTCAGTGGATGGACGAGGAGGGCGAACAGCGCTCCGGAGATGAGCAGCGACAGGAGTCCCACTCCCTGACCCAGGAAGAACGCGAGGAGACTCAGCCCGAGATAGAGGCCTGATGCCACTACGCCGGTCCAGTAGCCCCACTTGAGCTCGTTCGCTATGCCGTAGGCGGCAATGCCTTCAGCCACAAGAAGCAGGAACCACAGTGGATAGGCGCCGAAGACGACCATCACAACGGCTATGACCGAGTTCAGGTACTGCAGTATCACCGCTATCTGCAGCGTCTGTGGCTGGGAGGAGTCGAACCAGCGTCGCGGGTGCATTTGCCAATTGTTGCAGCCTGCTCGACGTGCGGGGTGGCGGGCCGGCAGAGCACGAGGCAGCGATGGGGGACCGGTAGGCTACGGCTGTGGAAGATCATCGGCATCGGGACGTTCACGGCGGTGGAGCGCGAGCGGCAGTGTTCGGTATAAGCGATGGGCTCGTGACCAATGTGTCGCTCATCCTCGGCATGGCTGGTGCGCATTCGACACAGGGGGTGGTCCGCCTGGCCGGTCTCGCAGTGCTGGTCGGCGGGTCGTTCTCCATGGCCGCCGGCGAGTACGTCTCGATGCGTGCCCAGAAGGAGCTCCTCGAACGTGAGCTGGCCGTCGAGCGCCACGCCATCCACCAGTGGCCGGAAGGCGAGCGCGAGGAATTGGCACGTCTCTACGAAGGGCGCGGAATGGATCCCGAGCTCGCCGAGCAGGCTGCAGGAGCGGTCATGCGTGATCCTGACGTCGCACTCGAGACCCATGCAAGGGAGGAGCTGGGGATCGACCCGTCATCTCTTGGGTCGCCTGTTCAGGCTGCTGTCGCTTCATTCGTCACGTTCGCCGTTGGTGCCCTGCTTCCACTCGTACCGTGGCTATTCGCAGGGGGAGGAAACGCCATGGTCGCGTCGGTGGTCATCGGGGTGGTTGCTGCGCTCGGCGTCGGGGCGGCCCTCTCGGCGTTTACTGGGCGCACATGGTGGTGGTCGGCTGGAAGGCAGCTCGTTATAGCCACGATTGCAGCTGGGGTCACGTTTGGAATCGGGCGCGCGCTAGGCACGACCTGAGGGGAGGCTGTATCCAATTCGCCGGTCCTGGCCGATGGCAGGGCTCGGACGGCTAAGTGCGGGCTCGGACGGTCTTTTCGTAGAGGCGATCGACGTGATGGACACTGAAGCCGATCCTGCGGTAGAGAGCAAGGGCACCCGAGTTGGCCGCGTCTACGTAGAGCATCCCGGTTGTGATGCCCTGGTTCACCAGGTGGTCAAGCCCCGCCAGCAGGAGGCCTTGTCCGAGCCCGACCCCCTGGTAATCGGGATCGACGCTGATGACGTAGATTTCGCCCGTCACCGGCGAGGTGTCGTGGTGAACCTTGGTCCAGCAGGAACCAGCCAGCCGACCACCGATGTGGTGGAGAAGGAATCCCTCCGGATCGAACCATGGCTCACGCTCGCGTTCGAGCAGCATCTCGAGATCCCATCTGCCTTGCTCCGGATGCGACGCGAACGCTCTGCTGTTGACGTGAAGCCAGGGAGCCTCGTCGGTGCCGGGGCGAAACGGCCGAGTTTCGATCGAGCCGTGTCCGGTGGGAACGGGCAGATCAAGGCGCATCTGGTAGAGATCCCGCTGTGGGATCATGCCGGCCTCGGCAGCCGCCTGCCCAACGGCTGTCCGGGGATCCCTGATCCATGCCTGCACAGGGCCACCGCCGTGGCGGGCGGCCGTGGCCATTGCCTCGTCGAGTAGTAGCGCGCTGAGCAGGTGCGCATCGTGACCGGGGGCGTCCTCGACGGCGAGCTCGACGGTCCATGAGTCCTCCTGCCGTGTGAGTTGAGCGTACCCACGGAGCCTGCCTCCGGGTCTCTCGCGCCCGAGCAGCCCCATCAGGCAGTGGCGAGAGCCGTGAGCCAGGTCAAGGCGACCCTGCTCGCTAACCGGGTCAATGCCGGTAGCTCGGGCCAATCGGTCGAGCAGCGCACTCACCTCACGCCTAGCGGCGCCATCCATTGGCAGGCGCGCTTCGAGCTGGAAGCTGGAGCTCATGTCCCCGTCGGGCAGGGCACGGCCGGCCACGGGCGAGTGCCGGAGCCTCCGTGAACGCCAGTGGCAACACCTTGCACGGATGGTCAGGCTAGCTGCACTCAGCAGCGATAGTGTCTAATGCCAATGGTGTCGCGCCACAGCATCCAAGCGCGTGCACGCACGGTGGCGCTTCGCTTGGCAGCGGAGTATCCAGGCACGGTCGACCAGCTCTGTGCCTTGGACCACAATGGCCCGTTCCAGCTGCTCGTTGCGACAATCCTGTCTGCCCAATGCACCGACGAGCAGGTGAATAGGGTTACGCCACAGCTCTTTGCGGCGTATCCGCACCCAGAGGATCTCGCCGAAGCGCCAGTAGAGGAAGTGGAGAGGATCGTGCGCCCGACCGGGTTCTTCAGGGCAAAGGCGCGAAGTCTGATCAATATGTCCAATGCCCTGGTTGATAGGTTCGACGGCAAGGTTCCCCAGGACATGGACGACCTGACATCTCTTCCGGGCGTCGGACGCAAGACAGCCAACGTCGTGCGTAGCGTGGCCTTCGGACTTCCCGGCCTACCCGTCGACACTCACGTCGGGCGCATATCTCGCCGTCTCGGCCTTACGAGCGAGACTGATCCTGACAAGGTGGAGGCCGATCTGAACATGCTGGTGCGTGCCGAGGACAGAGGCGCATTCAGCTTGCGCATGATCCTGCATGGCCGTGCGGTCTGCAAGGCGCGCAAGCCTCTCTGCCAGGTATGCGTACTGGCCGATGTCTGCCCCTCGGCGGGAAGCTTCTGAATCTCGACACATGATCTGCACCGTTGGAGGCCATTATGAGCTCGGCGAAGGAAGGTTGAGTTGTGCGGAATTTTTGGGCTGCTGATTGGAACAAGGCGCCAGACTCGTGATGTTCTAGAGATATCCGGAACCGGTTCCCGCCACCTGGTTCCGTGAGAGCGGTGTCCGGGATCCGCCGCCCGGTCCGCTCGCACGACGGCGCCCTGACGGGCGCCGTCGTCGCGTCACGGTCAGGTGCGTGTCTGGCGTAGTGGCGTCTTCCCGAGGCGTCCGAGCCTTCGCACTGCTCCCCGCAGGGCACGCTCGACGCTGAAGAGCTCACTGGCACCCGCGTCATCGTGCTCCGACGCTGCCTGCCCGGCCAGCGCTGCTATGCGGCGCGTGATGTCGTCAAGGGCAGTGGTGAGCGAGGAGAGCTCGGCGTTCGGATCGGCCATGGAGAAGATCATGACCCATAGCCGGGCACCCCTGCTTGTCCGGGTACCATCGGGGCACGATGGATGTGACTCTTAAGAAGCTAGACATGCGCGGCAGGAGCCAACGCGAGGTGGCGTCCGGGTTGCCACGGCCGGAGCCCGCGCGTTCCTTTCCCTCCGAAGCCGTGAAGGCTATCCTCGAAGAGGTTCGCACCGGCGGCGACGATGCAGTGCGGAGGCTCACCGAGAAGTTCGACCGTGTCAGCCTCGATAGCCTGCGGGTTCCGCCCGCGGACGTGAGCGCAGCGCTCGGCCGGGTGTCCTCGGAGCTGCGAGAGGCTCTCGAGCTCGCCTACGGGCGGATCATGTCTTACCATGCTCATGAGCAGCCGCCACTGGACGACTTCGTCGATGGTTGGCTTCGCGTGCGTCACCTGGTGCGATCGGTGCCGCGTGCGGGCTTGTACGCCCCGGGTGGTAGGGCTCGCTACCCCTCCACGGTTCTCATGTGCGCTGCCCCGGCACGGGTTGCAGGCGTGAAGGAGCTGGCTCTGTGCGTTCCACCCGGGCCAGACGGTCAAGGC
>JAJZJN010000011.1 GCA_021851165.1 Actinomycetes bacterium | reverse complement strand
CGACTCCTGGCCTCCTGTTCCCCCCGCTCCTCCCCGCGACCGAAGCTGAAGGCCTGAACGCCCGTAGCGCGAACTGGCCGGCGCGGGACTTGCTACGGCGGCTCAGGTCTCGTCTCGCAACTCCAAGCGCAGTGCTGCCACCACTTCGGGATCCTCCAAGGCAGTGATGTCCCCCCGCACCTCGTCCTGGGTGACGAGCTCCCGAAGCAGCCGCCGCATGATCTTCCCGCTCCTGGTCTTCGGCAGGGCCTTCACCAGGTGCATGGAGGCGGGACGCGCAATGGTGCCTATCGACTCGGTGACGAGGGACTCGAGCTCGCCGATCACGTCCTCTCCCTCGTCGGGCGCAGCTCGCAGGACAGCGAAGGCTACCGGGACGGTGCCACGCGTCTCGTCGGGTACACCCACCACGGCCGCCTCTGCTACGAGAGGGTGAGTGAGTAGCGCTGCTTCCATCTCCATGGTCCCGAGGCGGTGGCCCGAGACGTTGATCACGTCGTCGACCCTGCCTATCACCCAGTAATGGCCGTCGGTATCGACAAGGCACGCGTCCGCAGCGTAGTAACGACCCTCGAACCGACCGAAGTAGGTCTCCAGGAAGCGCTCGTGATCACCCCATACGGTCCTCGCGAGGCAGGGGAATGGCTGGGTGAGCACCACGTAGCCCACCTCGCCCGGAGGAACCGGCTTGCCCGTGTCGTCTACCACCTCCGACACGTACCCGGGAAGGGGAGTCCCGCAAGATCCTGGCTTGGCAGCGGTAACCCCCGCTATGGAGGAAGTCCACGCGGTGGCCGTCTCGGATTGCCCGTAGGTGTTGTTCACGAAGACCTCGCCTCGTCCCAGGACGTTGCGCACCCAGTGCCACGTGTCTGGATCGAGTGGCTCGCCCACGAGGCCGACGAGCTCGAGAGCACTGATGTCATATGCAGCGAAGGCCTCCTCGCCGTAGCGCCGCAACATCCGCAGGGCTGTAGGAGCCGTGAAGACCTTGTTCACGCGATACCGCTGGATCACCTCGTAGACCCGTGATGGGCTCGGATGATCGAGTGCTCCTTCGTACACCACGAGCGTCGCTCCGAGTGCCAGCCCACCGACCAGAGCGAAGATGGGGAATGTGAGCCAGCCGACGTCCGCGGTGCACCAGTACACGTCATCGTCATCGAGCGCGAGCGACCACTTGCAATTGGCATAGGCTCCTACGAGGAAACCCACCCCCGAGTGGACTACTCCCTTCGGCCGCGCCTCGGTCCCACTCGTATAGATGATGAAGCCAGGCTCGTTGGCCTCCATTGCCTCAGGAGGGCACCATGCCGGGGCAGTGGCCATTACGTCGCTATAGCTGTGGTCCCTGCCTGCCTGCATCGAGATGTCTGCATTGCGCCGCTGCACGACCACCACGGCCTCTATCGACGAGATCCCGTCCGCTGCCTCGTCGAGAGTCGCTTTCAAGGGAACCTGCCTTCCCCTCCGTGAACTCGCGTCTGCCACGATCACGACCTTCGGATGGGAGTCGTCAAGACGCTGGCGGACCGCTTCGGCAGAGAAGCCGGCAAATATGACGTTGTAGATCGCTCCGATCCTGTAACACGCATGGACCGCCACGAACGCCTCGGGGATATTGCCCATGTAGATGGCTACGACATCCCCCCTGCGGACCCCGAAGCCCTTGAGCACATTGGCAAAGCGATTGACCTCCGCTGCGAGCTGCTGGTAGGTCCATACCTCGCGTGAACCGTCCTCGGACTCCCACAGCAAGGCGGCCTTGTTGCGCCGGCCCGCCATCACATGGCGGTCCAGGCAGTTGTAGCTGACGTTCGCGGTGCCACCCGAGAAGTAGCGGAACTCCGGCAGATCACCCGACCGGACAGTCTCCCAGCGGCTGAACCAGTCGAGCTCCTCGGCTACGCGTGCCCAGTACCAGTCGGGATCAAGGCGTGAGCGTTCCAGGAACTCCGCCAAAGCCATCCCTCCGGGCGCAGACGGCGCTCTGTCACGCAACACCGCCCCGGGCGGGTAGAGGTGTCCTTCACCGATGCCGGCGAGGTCGTCTCTGACACCTTCGATAGCCATATATACCCTCCCGTTCAGCCGTACCTATCCCCTGGCGACAGCCCAACCGGTATCACCAAGACTTCGACCAGGCCGAGCGGGCCGCCTGCAGCGGGCCGGCCAGACCCAAATAGCCAGCCAGGCCCGGCTAGCCGACCAGACCCAGCGACACTACGGCGGCGCGCTCCGAGCTGAGCTCGTCTGCGGTCATCTGTATGCGCTCCCGGGCGAAGTCGCTGTGCTGGAGGCCCTCGACAACCTCCACGCGCGATCCATCCGAGCGAACCGGCAATCCGAACACGAGACCCTCCGGTAGCCCGTACTCCCCATGGGAGACAACCGAGAGCGACACCCAGTCGCCTGGAGCTGTCGGGGTGACAATGCTCTGTATCGAATCCACGACGGCATTGGCCGCCGATGCAGCGGACGATGCACCACGTGCTTCTATGATCTTCGCTCCCCGCTGCTGGACGGTCGTTATGAACTCACCTTGCAACCATGCCTCGTCGGCTATCACCTCGGGTGCCGGCTTGCCACCTATACGGGCATTCTCGAAGTCAGGGAACTGCGTCGAGGAGTGGTTGCCCCATATGGCAACGTTGGTCACGTCTCGCACAGTCATGCCGGCTTTACGCGCGAGCTGGGTCTGCGCCCGATTCTGATCGAGGCGCGTCATGGCGAACCACCTGTCGTCGGGCAGGGAACGCGCATGGGAACGCGCTATGAGGCAGTTCGTGTTGCACGGGTTGCCGACCACGAACACCCGGACATCAGATGCAGCATTGGCTTCGATCGCCTCTCCCTGAGGTCTGAAAATGCCACCATTCACGCTCAACAGGTCGTTTCGCTCCATGCCCGCCTTGCGTGGGACGGACCCGACCAGCAGCGCCCATGACGTACCGTCGAAGGCCGTCTTCAGGTCCGAGGTTGGCTCTATGCCGGCCAGCAGCGGGAACGCGCAGTCGTCCAACTCCATCACTACGCCGTGCAATGCCCCCATTGCCGGCTCGATCTCGAGCAGGCGGAGGACGATCGGCTGATCGGGGCCAAGCAGCTGACCGGAGGCTATACGGAACAGCAGGGCATAGCCGATCTGGCCAGCGGCACCGGTGACGGTTACGTGGACTGGGGGCTTCGTCGATACCATGTGACCGAGGCTAGTGGCGCAGCCACGCCATGGCCAGACGGCACGAGGACCAAGCCTGCTACCTGGATTCCTCGCACCCCGGTCCCTGCACGCTCGAATGCCCTAGCCCTGATGGCAGCTGCCGCAAAGGCGTCTTGGAGTCTGAGGGCACTGCACGAGACGAGCCCTACAGGCGATCCACGATGGCAGAGGCGAACTCCGAGCACTTGACCTCGGTCGCTCCTTCCATGAGCCGGGCGAAGTCGTACGTGACGATCTTGTCGGCGATGGTGGCCTCCAGAGCCGACACGATGTCAGCAGCCGGAGCAGCCCAACCTATGTGCTCGAGCATGAGCACCCCCGACAGGATCACCGAACCCGGGTTGACCTTGTCGAGCCCCGCGTACTTGGGAGCAGTGCCGTGGGTGGCCTCGAACACCCCGTGGCCCGTCACGTAGTTGATGTTCGCACCAGGAGCGATGCCGATACCGCCCACCTGGGCGGCCAGGGCGTCGGAGATGTAGTCTCCATTGAGGTTCGTGGTGGCTATGACATCGAAGTCCTCCGGCCTGGTGAGAACCTGCTGAAGGGTTATGTCCGCGATGGCATCCTTGACGAGCACCCTGCCGCCTGGGTCCCCACCGCAATCGTCCCAGCCGACGGCCACATCCGAGAACTCCTCACGGACCACTTCATAGCCCCAGGAGCGGAACGCCCCCTCGGTGAACTTCTGGATGTTGCCCTTGTGGACCATCGTGACGCTCGGGCGGTCGTGGCTGACGGCATACTCGATGGCTGCACGCACTAGACGCTTGGAGCATTCCTCGGAGATCGGCTTGATGCCGATACCGGAGTGCTCCCGGATCGTCCATCCAAGCTCATCGTGGAGGAATGCCGAGAGCTTCGCCGCCTCGGGGGTTCCGGCCTCCACCTCGAGCCCCGCATAGACGTCCTCTGTGTTCTCCCGGAAGATCACCATGTCGACCTTCTCGGGATGACGGACCGGGGACGGAACACCCTCGAACCACCGGACCGGCCGCAGGCACACGTAGAGATCCAGGATCTGGCGAAGAGCGACGTTGAGCGACCTGATACCACCTCCTATGGGAGTGGTGAGAGGACCCTTGATCCCGATCAGATGGTCCCGGAATGCCTCGACAGTCTCGTCGGGAAGCCAGGAGCCGAGCTCCTTGAAGGCCTTCTCACCGGCAAGAACCTCCTTCCAGGCGATCTTCTTGCCGTGCTTGGCCACCGCTGCATCCAACACGAGCTTGGCTGCAGGCCAGATGTCGACGCCAGTGCCGTCGCCTTCGATGAAAGGAATGATCGGCTCGTCGGGGACCACCAGCTTGCCGTCGGGACTCATGATTATGCGCTCTGCCATGGTCGCGAGCCTACCGACGTCGGGCGCCTGTGCCGAATCGAGAGCCCGAGGCGCCTGGAAGCGCCCTCCCCACGGGAGAAGGCTCCCTCAGCGTATGTGCAGGCCGGTCACTGCACGAGCGATGACGAGCCGCTGGATCTCGCTCGTTCCCTCGAAGATCGTGTATATCTTCGAATCGCGGTGCCAGCGCTCAACCGGGTGCTCGCGCACATATCCGTAGCCGCCCATGATCTGTATGGCCTGCTCGGTAACCCATACCGCCGTCTCGCCCGCGAAGAGCTTGGACATCGAGCCCTCCCCGGCCAGGAATGGCTTCTTCGTCGCTCCCATCCAGCTGGCCCTCCATACGAGGAGCCTCGCAGCGTCTATGCGCGTCTTCATGTCTGCGAGCTTGAAGGCGATGCCCTGGTGCTCGGCTATGGGACGGCTGAAGGTCTTGCGCTCTTTGGAGTAGTCGAGGGCATACTCGTATGCTGCCCGTGCTATCCCCAGTGCCTGGGCTCCTACCGCCGGACGCGTCGCCTCGAAGGTGGCCATGGCTGCCTGAGATGTCGACTTCTTCCCCTCTCGCGCGCGCGCCAGCCGCTCGTCGAGCTTCTCCTTGCCGCCGAGCAGGCACCGCCCCGGCACCCGGCAGTCGTCGAAGATGACCTCGGCAGTGTGGGAAGCCCTGATACCCATCTTCTTGAATTTCTGGCCCATCGAGAGACCCGGCGTGCCCTCGGGGACAACGAAGCTGGCCTGGCCCCTCGATCCAAGCTCCGGGACCACCGACGCGACGACCACGTGCGTATGGGCGATCCCGCCATTCGTGATCCATGACTTGGTGCCGTTTATCACCCACTCGTCATTGGCCTCGTCGTAGACGGCCCGCGTCTTCAGGGCGCTCACATCCGAGCCCGCGTCGGGCTCCGACACGCAGAACGCGCCAAGCTTGATGTCGTCCGGGGTCCCGTAGCACTGTGGTGCCCACTCGAAGAGCTGCTCCGGCGTACCGTTCGCGGCAATTCCCGCAACCGCCAGCGTGCTCCCGAGGATGGCCAGGGTTATACCTGCGTCTCCCCAGCACAGCTCCTCGTTCACCACCGGCATGAGAAGCCCCGTCGGGTCGCCGAACGCTTGGACTAGGAAGTCAAACGAGTACAAGCCGATCTTTGCGGCCTCCTCGATGATGGGCCACGGGGTCTCCTCACGCTCGTCCCACTCGTGAGCCGCCGGCCGAACGACACCTTCGGCAAAGTCATGGACCCATTTCTGGATCTGGATCTGATCCTCGTTCAAGTCCAGCGAGAAGTCGGTCATGCCCTCTCCTTCATCGTGGCCATAACCGATCAGCAGATCCGGGGCTCCGTTGCCCCGTAGTCTCCAGCCGGCTCGGCGTTGCCGTCATAGCCGTAGAGCGCCAGCCTCAGCCAGCCAGACGCCCTACCATCCAGTTACCCAATGGTAACCCTTCCGGTGTGCCGACAGCAACTCGGCCGGGGCCAACTCGGCCGGGATCAGCCGGCTGGACGGACGTCAACCGCCTGGAGACCCTTCGGTCCCTCCTTCAGCTCGAACTCGACCGACTGACCTTCCTCCAAGGTCCTGTAGCCGTTCATCTGGATGGCTGAATGGTGAACGAACACGTCGCTGCCATCCGCTTGGGCGATGAACCCGTACCCCTTCTCGCTGTTGAACCACTTGACCGTTCCGGTCGGCACTTCGGGTCTCCCCTCACTCATGCATCTTGCAACATTGCCGAGCGACCCGCCCCAGGGACACCCCCAACACCACCATGATCGGGAGCCGTACCGCTTGCGCGCGCTCGCGACGATTAGGGTAGCAAACACTTCGGGCGCTCGCCCGGTTCGAGCCGCTACGAGGTGATCCCCTTGATCGCGCATGCTGCCCCGGACCCACTTAGGAGCCCGGCCGCGAGCTCAGCCACTGCCTGACCTGCGGTGCAGGCGGGTCCCGCCAGGCGTGTCCTCCACGATCCATCCCAGCACCTCGAGCTCACGGCGCAGCTCGTCAGCCTCGTCGAAGCGACGCGCAGCACGGGCGGCATCACGCTTGGCCACGAGAGCCTGAGCCCGGTCGTCAGCCATCTCCTGGTCGCCATGGAGGTCCAGACCGAGCGCAGCGCACAGGGCAGCCACCGTGCGCGCCAGACGGTAACCCGTTTCCTCGTCGCCCGCGTCTGCAGCCGAGTTGGCCTGTCTCAGAAGATCGAATATCTCGGCCAGAGCGCCGGGCGTGTCGAGATCGTCGTCCATCCGCACTCTGAACCTCTCCACTGCCCCGGCGTCTATGCCGGCCTCGACAGCGCCGGCCCTTACGGCAGGAACCGAGGGATCTGGGTGGCTGCCTAGCGCGAACCGCCTTGCCAACGCATCCAGGCGGGCCAACCCTTCTTCGGCATCTGCCACCGTCTGCGGAGTTACCTCGATCGGTGAACGATAATGCGACCGAAGAACGAGCAACCGGTACGCGCGCGCATCGGTACGCTCCAGCATGTCGGTAAGGGAGGTGAAGTTGCCGAGGGACTTCGACATCTTCTCGCCACCCATCATCACCCAGCCGTTGTGCACCCAGTGCGTGGCAAATGACCGTCCGAGAGCGACGGCCTGGGCGCGTTCGTTCTCGTGATGGGGAAAGACCAGATCCACAGCCCCTCCATGGATGTCGAACCCCTCACCGAGCAACCCGAGCGACATCACGACGCACTCGGTATGCCAGCCCGGACGCCCCTCACCCCATGGCGAGGGCCACGTCGGCTCGCCGGGCTTCGCCTTCTTCCACAGGACGAAGTCGAGCGGGGAGCGCTTCTCCTCCCCAGGCTCCACCCGGGCGCCGGAGCGCAAGGAATCGAGGCTCTGATGGGCCAGCAGGCCATAGCCGGGAACCTTATCGACCGCCAGGTAGACCCCATCGGAAGTCTCGTAAGCCACCCCGGCTTGGACGAGCTCCTCGATCATCCCCACCATCTGCTCGACGAACTCGGTCGCATGAGGCACCGCCGTCGGCCTAAGGACGCCAAGAGCATCCATCGCGTCCCACCACACCGTCTCGTAGCGAGAGGCAATAGCCGAAGCGCTGCATGCCTCGTCGTTGGAACGCCGGATTATCTTGTCGTCGATGTCGGTAATGTTCGACACGTGGTCCACCTCATAGCCGGAGAACTCCAGGTAACGACGCAGGACGTCGAACACGAGGGCGAAGCGCCCGTGGCCTATATGGGGCACGTCGTAGACGGTGGGACCACAGACGTACATGGAGACCCGACCCTGGTCACGAGGCACCAAGGTCTCCAGCAGCCCGCTCGCAGTGTCATGTAGGCGCAGCACTCAGGTACGGTAACCCGATCGTGGACTCAACAGCTACACCTCCTGGCCCAGACGGCACCAGCCGCAGCACGCTTCCTGCCACAGCGCTTCCGCCCGACGTTCCCGACCGCCCGACCTTGGATGGCATCGAGGCCAAGTGGGCTGCCAGGTGGGAGGAGGCTGGCACGTACCGCTTCGACCGGTTCGCGGCTCCCGAACGCGTCTTTGCCATCGATACCCCGCCGCCTACAGTCTCGGGCTCTTTGCACGTCGGCCATGTGTTTTCCTATACGCATACCGACGCCGTGGCTCGCTACAGGAGAATGCGCGGTGACGAGGTCTTCTATCCGATGGGCTGGGACGACAACGGACTGCCAACCGAGCGCAGGGTCCAGCAGTACTTCGGCGTCCGGTGCGATCCGAGCCTCAGGCGCCAAGCGGGCTTCTCCCCCCCGGAGTCGCCGGGCAAAGAGCCCGTCCCCATCTCGCGGCCGGACTTTGTCGAGCTCTGCGAACGCTTGACCGCCCGGGACGAGCAGGCATTCGAGCACCTATGGCGCACCCTTGGGCTCTCTGTCGACTGGGGTCACACCTACTCGACCGTAGGCGAGAGAGCACAGCGCACCTCGCAGCGGGCCTTCCTGCGGCTCGTCAAGAATGGCCATGCCTACTTGGCAGAGGCTCCGACCCTGTGGGATGTGGACTTCCAGACCGCCGTGTCGCAGGCCGAGATGGAGGACCGGGAAGTGCCGGGCGCCTACCATCGTCTGCGATTCCAGCTGGCCGGCGGGGCGGGCGGCCGCGCAACATGGGTAGAGATCGAGACCACTCGACCCGAGTTGCTGCCAGCATGCGTGGCACTCGTCGCGCACCCGGATGACGAGCGCTACCGACCGCTGTTCGGCACAGAGGCACTCACCCCATTGTTCGGCGTACGGGTTCCCATAGTGGCCCACCCCCTTGCCGAACCGGACAAGGGATCCGGAATAGCCATGGTTTGCACGTTCGGTGACGTCACTGACGTGGTGTGGTGGCGCGACCTGGAGCTGCCCACCCGTACGCTGCTCGGGCGAGACGGCAGGCTCGGTGCCGTGGAATGGGGGGAAGCTGGATGGGAATGCACCAACCCGGAATCAGCGACGAGGGCATACTCGACGATCCAGGGGCGCACCGCAGCCCAGGCTCGGAAGCTGATCGTCGAGATGCTCGCATCCTCGGCATCGCTGATAGGCGATCCACGGCCGATCGTCCACGCGGTGAAGTTCTACGAACGCGGCGAACGACCACTCGAGATCGTGTCCAGCCGCCAATGGTATATACGCACTCTTGACCTACGCGACCGCCTTGCCGAGCGCGGCAAGGAGTTGCACTGGCATCCCCCGTACATGGAGCACCGCTACCAGTCCTGGGTAGAAGGGCTCAGCTCGGATTGGAACGTGAGCCGGCAGCGTTTCTTCGGCGTACCTTTCCCGCTGTGGTACCCCGTCAGCGCCGACGGGTCCGTCGACTACGACCATCCTATCCTCCCGGCTGAGGACCAGCTGCCCATGGACCCCTCCGACGCTGTCCCGGATGGCTACAACGAGGATCAGCGGGGTGCTCCGGGTGGCTTCATCGGCGACCCTGACGTGATGGACACCTGGGCCACCTCGTCGCTCACCCCCCAGATAGCAGGCCGCTTCGAAGACGACCCGGACCTGTTCGCCCGAGTCTTCCCGATGAACCTGCGGCCACAGAGCCACGAGATCATCAGAACCTGGCTGTTCTCGACGATCGTCCGCTCGGAGCTGGCCCACGGCTGCCTGCCATGGTCGGATGCAGCGATATCAGGATGGGTGCTCGACCCCGACCGGAAGAAGATGTCCAAGTCCAAGGGTAACGTGGTCACACCGCTCCCGCTGCTTCAGACCCACGGGGCCGACGCCGTCCGCTACTGGGCCGCCTCCGGACGCCCAGGCGTGGACACTGCCGTAGACGAAGGGCAGATGAAGGTGGGCAGGCGCCTGGCGATCAAGGTGCTCAACGCCTCCCGCTTCGTCCTGTCACGCCTTGCGGACAGCGAGGTCCCCGCCGCCGCTGCAATCAGCGAGCCACTCGACCTCGCCATGCTTTCCAGGCTCGCCGTCGTCGTGTCCGAGGCCACCAGCGCATTCGACGATCTCGACTATGCCCGTGCACTCCAGGTGACCGAGGCGTTCTTCTGGTCGTTCTGTGACGACTACCTGGAGCTAGTAAAGGCTCGTTCGTACGATGACCCCTCGCTCGCAGGACCTGCGAGCGCCAGGGGAGCTCTCGCCTTGGCACTGTCCGTCCAGCTGCGCCTCCTGGCACCATTCCTGCCCTTCGTCACCGAGGAGGTCTGGTCATGGTGGCACGAGGGGTCGGTGCACCGGTCGCCATGGCCCGATCTGGCAGAGATGCCAGCCGCGACGACTCCGGGAGATGCCACCGTGCTCGACATCGCTACGGAGATCCTCGGCGCCATTCGCAGGGAGAAGAGTGGATCCAAGCGCTCGATGCGCGCTCCGGTTGCCCGTCTCGTCGTGGTCGACTCGCCAGACCGCCTTGCCAGCCTGGCCGAGGCTGAGGGTGACCTGCGCGAAGCCGGGGGAGTGGTCGAGATGCTCACGAGACCTGGGCCACACCTGGAGGTCACGGTCGAGCTCGCAGACGAGGTCTGATCGACCGCAGGCTGCCGCCAGGGCATCCTCCGGACTCGCCCCCCGGCGTCTTGCCCGGACGGGTCAACCATTCCACGCGCGCACTCCGTGTTTTTCGCGCAGAGCGTGAGTAAGTCACTTTTTTAAGTGATTTATTTCGCAAGACGCTCTGGGTAGCTCCGTTACCGCTTCCAGTGGTGACAAGTGAGAGGGGTCGCAGTGAGGACCATCGTGGGACTAGAAGAGCGGCGCCGGCGGGATGCTCCAGTGGAGACGGCATACGACACCGGCGTATCGACCAACCTGGTCGACGGAGCCAGACGCGGGGATACAGCCTGCTGGAGCTCGCTGTACCGGCACTCCTATCCCAGGCTCATCCGATATGCATACCACCGGCTGGGCAATACCGATGATGCCAGGGAAGCCGTCGCCGAGACCATGGCAAGGGCTGTGGCCGGCATCAACAGGTTCAGCGCCGGGGACGGTGCTTTCACGCCATGGCTGTTCGGGATATGCCGCAATGTGGTAGCCGACTGCCTGCACGCGCGCTATAGACATGCCGACCAGTCTCTCGACGAGATGCCGGTCGAGCTGCCAAGCCACGATCCGGCCCCCGACGCCGCCCTGCTCGCCGACGAAGAGGTCTGGCGCGTACGCCAGGCCTTCAGGCGGCTCGATCCAGACGAGCAGGAGGTGCTCGAGCTACGGGTGGTCGCGGGACTGAGCTCCGACGAAGTAGCCGAGGCCCTAGGCAAGAAGCCGAGTACCGTCCGAATGGCGCAGATGCGCGCTCTTGGCAGGCTCCGGACCTTCGCATTGGAGGGTCACCATGCGTGAGCCGCCGCGAAACCCACCACCCCCGGCGTCTCGTCCAGAACATCCGACGTATCGGCGGCCTACGACCCTCACCGAGAAGCTGTCTGCCTGTGACCTGCTCGACGACATAGAGCTGCTCCTCGCGGCAGATTGGCTGGCGGGTCTCGACGAGCTCTCGGACATGCCCGTGCTGGACACTCTGAGACATGCTCTGTCGCCACCAGCGCTCGTTGATCTCGCACCAGGCTACGCCGAGCTCGTCGCGCTGGAGCGGCGGGTCCTGGCTCGCCAGTCAGCCGGCAGCAGCGAGAACGAAGTGGCCGGGGCGATAACGACGCTGCCAGTCGGGCGCCGACCGAGGAGAAGAGGATTGCCTTACGCTGTCGGCTCCCTCGCCACCGCGGCACTGCTCGCGCTGACAGGCACGACGGCCGTGGCCGCATCCGGGTTGGTGAAGCTCCCCGTGCCAATTCGCCAGATCGCGTCAGACCTCGGCCTGCCCACAGGCACCGACAGGACGTCGACTCACGCGGTATTCCCCCATCCGACTGGAAACCGAACAGCCAGGGAAGCGATGGATGGGGCCCAAGCGACGGCGGTAGCCCGGCATCACCTCCCGGAGACCTCCGCCCCCCAGGCATCGACGGCCACACCCGTGGCCGGCACACAGGCCGGCACCGGCTACACGTCTTCGACGCAGCCAACGCGGGTGCCACAGACGGCAATACCTTCCAATTCGCAATCAATTTCTAGCGCCGCCATTACGAGCACTATCAAGGCAGTTACGAGCACCGCCGGAAATGCGCTGGGTGCCATCACAGGCCTGCTGCCTCCGACCATTGTCGGCTCATCACCCAGCCCTGCCCCTGGTGCGTCCAGCCCTGCCCCTGGTGCGTCCAGCCCTGCCCCTGGTGCGTCCGACGGATCGTCAAGCACTCCGGGAGCTGCAACTCTGCCTGGTCCGCTCCAGGAACCTCGTCACGCCGGCCACCACGTTGGCGCACCGCATGGAAGGGAGAACGTCAAAAGCATGCTGGGCCAGGGGAAGCTCGACGTAAGTCACGGAAGAGCCTGACACCGCCCGCAGTTGTGCGACGAACCGCCTGGCCTCGATGACGGGAACCAGGGTGTCGTTAGCCCCGTGGACGACATAGAACGGCGGTGCGCCTGCTGTCACTCGCTTCACCGGCGAGGCCCGTTCGAACAGCACTGGATTGTCTGCTAGCCGGGACTTGAACACGATCTTCTCCAGAAGCCGCACCAGCTCTCGGCTGTAAGACGTCGCGGCGTACCCCGTCATGTCGTACACGCCGTAAAGCGCGACACATGCGTCGACAGAGGCGTCATCGTGCTCGAAGCCCGGCTGGAACAAGGGGTCCCCGGACGTGAGAGCCACGAGCGAGCACAGCTGCCCTCCGGCCGATCCGCCGCTAATGGCCACAAAGCGAGGATCACCCCCGTAAGCCGCCACATTGGCCCGAACCCACGACACGGCGCGCTTGCAGTCGACTATGTGATCAGGCCAGGTGGCCCTGGGACTCAGTCGGTAGTTGATCTTCACGCACACCCATCCCCTCCGCGCCATCTCGTAAAGCATGGGGAGCCCCTGCTGCCTCTTGTTTCCCATGATCCAGGCTCCACCGTGGACATAGATCAGGACCGGACCCGGCAGCGACATGTCACGTCGGTGCAGAACGTCAAGCCGGTGCCGTGCCATCCCGTCGCCTGCATAGTCGATCCCGGCCGTCATCTCGATCTCCGAAGGCCTGACGGGCAGCGGGAAGGCCAGACGGGGCCAGTGCCACATAGTCTCTGACCCGCTGTTCGGTGAGGGCGTCTCCCCCCTCCTGGACTCGCCGGTTACAGCCTCTCCCGGCTCCTCGGCAGCCGCGATGATCGTAGCCGAATGCTTGCCGGCCACAGCAAGCCCCGCCAAGCCCGCCCATCCCACCACGGCGGCACCACAGCCCACCCAGCCAGGCCACGAGCGGAATGCCCCCAGCAGTCCGAAGGCGACCGTCGCACCCACCTGCCAGACTATGTGCTGCACAGGGAGCTCGCCGGTAACCCAGCCGGCGAAGAAGCTCGGAACGGCAATCGCCTCGAGGCGAGGGGGGACGTAGGCATTGAGCACGAAGACCAGACCGACGAGAGCCACCGCCATGAACACCCAGGGCATGTGCCCATCCTCGCTCAACGTGGCCCCGGCTGGAAACACCCCGGCGGTGAGGCGTCGATGAAACGACTGAGCGGGCTCGATGCCAGCTTCTTGTACCTCGAGACGCCGATCCTTCACATGCATGTTTCCATGGCAGCGGTGTTCGACCCCTCGACCGTCTCGGGCGGCTATTCATTCGACAAGGTCCGGGACCTCGTATCAAGCCGGTTGTCGCTCGCTCCGGTGTTCCGCAGGAAGCTAGTCGAAGTTCCCTTCCGGCTTGGTCATCCTTACTGGGTGGACGACCCGGCATTCGACATCACATACCACTTGCGGAGGGTGGCCCTGCCAGTGCCCGGCAACCTTGCCCAGCTCGCGGAGATGGTAGGGGACATCTGTAGCCGCCAGCTCGACCGCTCGAAGCCGCTGTGGGAGATGTACGTGGTAGAAGGCCTCGAGGGCGGCAACATTGCCCTGATCACCAAGATCCATCACGCAACGATCGACGGGGTCTCGGGCGCAGAGTTGCTCACTGAGTTGTTCGACCTCGAACCTGACCCTCCCCCACGCAAGCCGGTATCACCACCCGACACCGATGGTGCTGTCCCGTCAGGCATGGCCCTGGTGACCCAGGCACTCGCCGCACGCCTCGTGCGCCCGGTCGAGGTCACGAAGCTCGCGTGGCGAACGGGGCGGGCGGTGCTCGATGTCCGGCGTATCCGCCAGGGACCTGGCGCCGGAAGGGCTGCCCTGCCCCTCACTGCGCCCCGGACCTCCATCAATGCCTCGATCACAGGGCGCCGGAAGGTGGTCTTCGCATCGACGAGCCTCGATGACGCCAAGCGCCTCAAGCGGGCGATGGGCACCACGGTGAACGACGTGGTTCTCGCAGTATGCGCCGGAGCGCTAAGGCAGTTCCTGCTCGTCGGCAATGAGCTTCCCGATCAGCCTCTGGTTGCTACGGTGCCGGTATCTGTTCAGCCCTCTACGCATCAGGTGCCGGGCTCCAATAAGATCTCTGCGATGTGGGTGGCCCTGCCAAGCCACATAGCAGACCCGCTCGAGCGCCTGGCGGCCATCCATGACAGCACCAAGGACGCCAAGCAGGAGCACCAGGCCCTTGGGGCTGACGTACTCCAGGATTGGGCGGAGCACGCCACGCCGAACCTGTTCTCCGCAGCAGTGCGCGCCTACACGCGCTTGAAGCTGGCCGAGCACCACCGCCCCATATACACCTTGATAGTCTCCAACGTCCCGGGCCCGGACTTCCCGCTTTACTTCGGGGGGGCCGAGATGGTGGCCGGGTTCCCATTGGGCCCGATCATGGACGGCGCGGGCCTCAACATCACGGTCATGAGTTACAGAGGCGTGCTCAACTGGGGGATCATGGCCTGCCCGGACGCTCTGCCCGGCGTGGGCGACATAGCCTCTGGCATACCGACGGCACTCGACGAGCTGATGCAGGCAGCTGGTCTCGGGCCAGCCACGCTGGCAGGCATCGCTCCTGGCCCACCCCCTAGGGGGCGTTCGCGTAAGACCGGGGCACGGGCGTCATCCCGGCCAGCAAGAACGTGACAAGCCAGATGAGTCAGGGTGGGATGCCCGGGGCACCGGGAGGACGGCGCTCCCTGCCCCCACTGCTCCCGCCACCCAAGCGGGTAACCATGCACACGGGCATGGTGCACGACACCGCTCCACGGGTCAGTATCGACAGGTCTCTGCCAGCACAGGGATACCGGCTGCGGTTGGGAGATTCCGGCATATTCATCGAGGCTGCCGATATGGCCGGCGCCTTCTATGCGAACACCACGCTCGATCAGCTCCGCCACGGCATCCGGGCCAGGAGGCACGACCAGCCCGCCAGGCGCGCCGACGATGCTGGCGGTGGTGCCCGCTCACGTGCCTGCCCAGGCGAGGATGACCTCAGTGCCCAGCTGCTCCCGGCATGCGATATCGAAGACTGGCCGGATTTCGCGCTACGGGGAGTAATGCTTGACGTATCGCGCTGCAAGGTACCCACCATGGAAACCGTCTACGATCTCGTGGACAGGCTGGCATCGTGGAAGTTCAACCAGCTCCAGTTGTACACCGAGCATTCCTTCTCCTATAAGAACCACAGTGAGGTCTGGCGAGATTCGAGCCCGTTCAGCGCCGAGGAGATAGAGGCACTCGACGCCTACTGCGCCAAGCGCTTCGTGGAGCTGGTGGCGAACCAGAATTGCCTCGGCCACATGGAGCGCTGGCTCGTTCACTCTCGCTACCGCGATCTGGCGTTGCAGCCGGAAGGCTTCGATGACCCATTCGGCCTGAGGCGGCCACCGAGCACCGTCGATCCCACCAGGCACGGCTCCATGGACCTGGTGAGGGAGCTTCTCGGCGAGCTACTCCCCCATTTCACAAGCCCGAGGGTCCACGTCGGCCTGGACGAGCCATGGGAGCTTCCCCCCGGTCGGGTCGACGACTATGTCACCTGGCTCCAGAGCCTTCGGAGCCTGCCTGAGCTCGCCGGCCACGAGATGCTGGTGTGGGGTGACGTCTTGGCGCTCCACCCCGACGTGCTCCATGAGCTGCCAGAGCGCGTGACTGTGTGCGAATGGGGTTACGACGCCGGTCATCCCTTCGCCGAGCGGCTTGACGCGCTGAGGCACGCTGGGCACCAGGCATGGGTATGCCCGGGAACCTCCAGCTGGCTGTCGATCTTGGGAAGGACCACGAACATGATGGCCAACTGTGCCGAGGCCGCCGATCAGGGAATTGCTCACGGAGCCACCGGCTACCTCCTCACCGACTGGGGGGACTTCGGCCATATCCAGTACCAGCCGGTGTCGGAGCCTGGTTTCGCCTACGGCGCCGCCCGCGCGTGGTCGGCCGGTACCGGCCCGCTTGGCGACAGCCAGGCAGCGGAGAGGGAGTGGCTGGTTACAGCGCTGGACCTGCACGGTTTCGATGATCCAACGAGGAACCTGTCACGCAGCCTGATCGCTCTCGGCGACGTTTACTCAAGCGTGCCACTGCGCTTCCCCAACATGTCGACACTTGTGATGAACTTCTACTTCCCCCAGCTCCCCGTCGGCATGGCGCTCACCCAAGGACTCACGGCGGATCATCTCTTGGCGGTGGAAGCCGGCATCGACAGCGAGGTGCGCCGTGCGGCATCGGCAATTCCTCGCCGCGCCGGTGGTGGGCTCGTGGTGGAGGAGCTGAAGACAGGGGCCGACCTCGTCTCGCTTTGCTGCGAGGATGCCCGGGCTCGGCTCGACGGCGACGGCACCTTGGAGTCGGTATCCGCGAGCACCCGTGCGCATCTGAGACAACTCCTCGGACGAGTGAAGGAGACCCATCGCGATCTGTGGCTGGCCCGCAATCGGCCAGGAGGACTGGATGAGAGCCTGGCATGGATGGCACATCTGGAGCAGTGCTACGAGACAGGAAAGACAGACCCCCGCTGGTCGGGGCCTATGGCTGAGGCGTTCTTCGCTCCGACACCGGGACGCGAGCACGTCGCTGGGCTGGCGCCATAGAGTATGCCTCTGACACGGGCCGATAACTCGTGTCCAGGTCATATCACGCTGGTCGCACACCGCGAGCGGCGATACTGCTGGAGGGACGCTCGATGATGGACGCTGGCATCGGAAGCTGGCTCACCAAGCGCGCCGGGTTGTCGGGGGACCGGGTTGCTCTGGTATTCCGCGGTAGGCGTCTCACCTATTCGGAGCTCGACGCCCGGACAAGCCAGCTGGCCCGAGCGCTCAAAGACGACCTGGGCATCCGCCGCGGCGATCGCGTCGGGATGCTGCTTTTGAACTCACCGGAGTTCATCGAGACCATGTTCGCTGCTGCGAAGCTGGGGGCAATAGCCGTGCCGATCAACTTCCGTCTCGCTGCACCGGAGGTGAGCTATGTCCTGTCGGATGCCTCCGCCGACGTGCTCGTCGCACACGAACAGCTCGGCGAGCTCGCCAGAGCTGCTATACCCGGGACACGCGTACGGCATCTGGTCGTCGTCGACGGCGCGCCGGGCACAGGCGAGATCGCCTACGAGGAGCTCTTGGGCTCCGGGGAACCGCTCACGCTCGACATGCAGGTGACTCCGGACGACGTTCACGCTCTCATGTACACCTCAGGGACCACCGGCCGCCCCAAGGGGGCAATGCTCACTCACGCCAACACCATGGCAAACGCGCGCAACGCCCTGCTGGTAGGGCGGGGCTTGCGTGAAACAGACGTCACGGTAACCGTCGCCCCGATGTTCCACATAGGAGGCCTCGGAGTCCACAGCCTGCCGTTCATCTATATCGGAGCTACCAATGTGGTGCTTGCATCCTTCGACCCGGCGGCCACCCTCGCGACGATGGCAGCCGAGAGAGCAACCGTGCAGTTCCTGGTGCCGGCGATGTGGGGCGCTCTCATGCAGGTTCCCGACTTCGACAGCTACGACCTCTCTGCTCTCGAGCTGGCGGTGTCGGGAGGTGCCCCGTGCCCTCTCACGATTATCGAGTTCTTCCAGGGCAAGGGGGTTCCGTTCCAAGAGGGATTCGGCATGACGGAGACCGCCCCCATCGTCTCGGTGCTGGATGCAGCCCACGTAAAGGAGAAGGCAGGCTCCATAGGACGACCTCTCATGCATGTAGAAGCACGGATCGTGGACGACTTCGACCGGGACATGCCACCCGACACAGTCGGAGAGCTGGTGCTCCGAGGCGAGAACATCTTCGCCGGATACTGGATGCTGCCCGAGGCAACTGCCGAGGCTTTCCGCAACGGATGGTTCCATACCGGTGATCTCGGGCGGGTGGACGACGAGGGCTTCGTCACTCTTGTGGACCGGAAGAAGGACATGGTCATCACCGGAGGTGAAAACGTCTACCCGATAGAGGTCGAGCAGGTGCTCTTCCGCCATCCTGCAGTCCGAGAGGCGTCGGTGTTCGGAGTTCCCAACGCCAAATGGGGTGAGGAGGTCGTGGCAGCAGTGGCATTCAAGCCTGACGCTGCCGTGCCGCCCTCCGAGCTGATCGCTTATTGTCGCGAGCGGCTCGCACATTTCAAGTGCCCCAGCCGAGTCGAGGTAGTCGGAGAACTGCCCCGCAACGCGACTGGCAAGGTGCTGAAGACCCGCCTGCGCGAGATGTACGGAGGGTCCTCTTCCGCGGTCTCGCGCTGAAGGCGCCCGAGGTCGGCGGGGCACTCGAACCAGGCCTGCGGGGCGGCTGGTATCAGACGGTTGCCACGCGTAGCCTGGTGACAATGCCACGCGCCACGTCTACAATGTCCACTCCGTCGGGTGTGTCGGCTCCCGACCGGCAGGAAAACATCCAGGCAGGAGCTCGGACCACCGCGGACAACGCGATGTGCCGCCTGCTTTGCATACCCGAGCAACGTGGCGGGAGGCGCGCCGAGGACCAGGCTCACCGGCTGTTCAGCGTGTCCATGGCATTGTCAGGCCTGAGGTGCCTGCTCAGCTACATAGCCCTCCCCATCCTTCTGCCTGCCCTCGGGATCGCCGCCGGGGTGGGCCCCTACGTGGGCATCCCAGTCGGCATCATTGCCCTCGTGTTCGACGTCAAAGGCATCCGGAGGTTCTGGATCGCGAACCACCGCTGGCGCTGGCCGATCAGCGCCATATACGCAGTGGTCATCTTGATGGTCCTCGGGCTTCTGATCGCCGACATCGCCTACCTCGCCTCCTGAGCCACCGCCTGGCACGCATCTAGTCAGCCCCCGCCCCAGGCCAGCCCCCGCCCCAGGTCAGCCCCCGCCACAGGTCAGCCCCCGCCACAGGCCAGCCCCACAAGCGGCTCCTATAGGCTCTGAGGCATGTCAACGATGCGCTACCGCCATCTGGGCCGCTCCGGACTCGTCGTCTCGGTGGTCGGCCTCGGCTGCAACAACTTCGGAGCAAAGCTCGACCTGGCAGCAACACGCTCTGTCGTCGACTCCGCTCTAGACGAGGGGATCACGCTGCTGGATACGGCCGACAGCTACGGCGAGTCCGAGGAGTTGCTCGGCAGGGCTCTAGAGGGGCGCCGTGACCAGGTGGTACTCGCCACAAAGTTCGGTTCCGACCTCAGGGGGGTCAACGGCCCGGACTGGTCTGCGCGAGGTGCACGGCGCTACGTGGTGCGTGCGGTCGAACGCTCGCTGCAACGTCTTCGCACCGATTGGATCGACCTTTATCAGCTGCACTGGCCGGATCCCGCGACCCCGCTCGAAGAGACTCTGGCAGCACTCACCGATCTGGTCCACCAGGGCAAGGTCCGCTACATAGGCAGCTCCAACTTCAAGGCGTGGCAGGTCGCAGATGCGGCATGGATCTCCGAAGAGCGTGGGCTTGAGCCATTCATAAGCGCCCAGAACCATTACAACCTCCTCGAGCTAGGCGCGGAAGCCGAGCTCGTGCCTGCCTGTGAGCACTTCGGCGTCGGGATCCTGCCCTACTTCCCGCTCGCAAGCGGCTTGCTCACCGGCAAGTACCACCGCGGCGAACCACCTCCCGAAGGAAGCCGGGTGCAACAATGGGGACTCGAATCCCAGCTCACGGGCGCGCACTTCGACATCATCGATTCAATCAGCACATTCGCGGCTGAGCGATCGCTCAGCATCCTCGAGGTCGCGATCGGCGCTCTGGCAGCAAAGCCCGCCGTCGGTTCTGTCATAGCCGGAGCAACCTCCAAGGGCCAGGTCATCGCTAATGCCCGCAGCGCCGCCTGGGTGCCCACCCCCGAGGACATGCGAGAGCTCGATGCGCTCATATCCACTCCCCAGCTCACATGAGCAGTTCAGCTGCCCGCAGACCCGCGCGGAACCCTCCCCATGAGGTGGAACTCCTCGTTCGGCTTCAATGCGATCGCGTGCGCCATACGGTTCGACAGCGCGAACAGAGCCACCACGGCTGCAATGTCCCAGATCTCCTCGTCGTCGAACCCCGATGCCCGCAGAGCAGCTAGGTCGTCTTCGTCAACCCGATCGGGGGTTGCGGACAGCTTGACTGCATAATCCAGCATGGCTCGCTGGCGCGCCGTGATCGGTGCCTGGCGGTAGTTCAAGGCGACGAAGTCCGAGATCCTCGTATCACGGGCCCTCACACGAAGTATCGCCCCGTGCGCCACCACGCAGTAGTTACAGCTCACCAGCGCGCTGGTGGCTACCACCACCATCTCGCGATCGGCCTTCGCCAGGCCACCCTCACGCTCCATCACCGCGTCGTAGTACGCCATGAACGCCCTCAGCTCGGCGGGTCGATGAGCGAGAGCCAGGAATACGTTCGGGACGAATCCTGTCTTGTCGGCGATCTGCTGGATCCGCTCGGCCAAGTCTGCCGGCATGTCTTCGACCGACGGAACCGGGAACCTGCTGATCTCCATGGACGAAGCCTAGCCACGCCAGTGGACAGTCGGCGGTCTGTGTGGCTGGCGAGCGCCATCATGAGAAGGATCTCCCGGTTAGGGCCGTCCTGGCCGGTGTAGCTCAGCGGTACTCCGCTACATACCTTGCCAGCTGGTCGGCCGTTCTCGGAGCCCCGACAGCTAGCTGTGCGGCGAGCTGATCCCACGCGGCAAGGACCTCGCCCACGCTCTGGCCAAGAACGACAAGATCCACCGCGGGACCCGCTAGCGGCAGGACTCCGTAGCGCTGGTTGCCCCCGCGGGGCTTGCCATCGCTACGGCTGAGGATGCCGTCACCAGGCGCAGGCCCATTCCCGGGCGCAGGCCCATTCCTAGGCGCAGGCCCAGGGCTGAGCCGCATCGCAGGCCCAGGAGCATCGCCCGCCCGGACGCCTGTACGCCCCCATTCGGGATTTACCACCAGGCACGACCCTAGGACCCTGGCCCCCCCGAACACCGCAGGACCCTGCATTGCCCGGCTGGAAGTCCCAAGGCGCAGCTCCTGCCGGCTGAGCGGCTTGCCGGCCAGGTCCACGCTACGGCGACTCACGACCTCCCCTCCCGCTTCGCCGTGCCGGCCCATCACCACGATGTCGATCCACAGGACCTCTGCACCAGGAGCCAGGTCTATCGTGACCTCACTACGATGGCGACATCCATCCAACGCGACCAGGGGTTGTGGTGCCCAGTGCAGCGTGGCTCCCTGCTCCACGCGCGCCTCGACCCGTAGCACCGAATGCTCGGGTCCCACACCGGGCCGGGCATACGAAGCGGCCACCGACCCCACCCGCAGCCGCGCGCCGCTTCCCACGCTCACCTGGCACGACAAGCTGTCGCCTCCGAGCGGTCCGGCTGCTCCCCCCACGAGGAACACACCTCGGGAGGTCGGACGTGGTGCCAGGGGAGCCTCGCCCCAGCACTCCACCAGGCGATCGACGCCCTCACCTGTGCGCTCCACCACGATGTGAGCCCGCCCATTCAGCGACCCGCCGGCGGAGAGCGGGACCGGAACTGCAGCCGGGCAGGCCGGAGGGTTGGTGAGGTTCAAAGCTTGGCCAGCACCAACTCGGCCATCATCCACCTGACCACCTCGTCGACACCTTCGCCGTTTCGAACAGTAGTGGGGATCACCGGGCGGCCGTCACGGACTTCCGCTGCATCCGCGAGCATGCGGTCGACGTCAGCTCCTACCATCGGGGCCAGGTCGACCTTATTGACCACGAGGAGGTCCGACCGCGTCACTCCCGGCCCACCCTTGCGAGCAACCTTGTCGCCGCCGGCGACGTCGAGCACGAAGATCTGCCTGTCGATCAACCCGTAGCTGAAAGTCGCCGTCAGGTTGTCCCCACCGCTCTCGATGAGAATCACCCCCTCCGCCCCGATCTCCTGGCCGAGCTCGTCTACGGCATCGAGATTGGCGCCTATGTCGTCCCTTATGGCGGTATGCGGACAGCATCCTGTGCGAACGGCCCTGATCAGCTTCGCATCCAGCACTCCCAGGCGGCGCAGGGTATCGGCGTCCTCGGTCGTATAGATGTCGTTGGTCACCACCCCTATGGGCACAACACCCCGCAACCGCTCGCAGAGCGCCGCCACCAGTGCCGTCTTGCCACTGCCGACCGGCCCCCCTATACCGAGACGCCATGGACGCGGCCGTGCCTCGGCTGGTCCTGCGGGCCATGACCCACTCCCTGCTCCCGACGAGTGCTCGTGCCCATCCGTTATGTCACGATGCAAAGAGCCGTTCCTCTCGTCGCAGGTGTGCTTCCGCAGCCAGCTCGCTCAGGGGAGCAGCCAGCCAGGATATCCATTCGGTCCCGCCGGGACACCCGCTGGCGGCGACACCGGCGGCGCTGCTGGATGCCAAATGATCTGCCCTGGCCAGCATGCCGGCCAGAACCTCCAGAGCCGCGAATGGATCGAGACCGAGCAAGCGCACCGCCGCCCACAGAGGTGCGCTCACCAACTCGTAGAGCGCCACCCGAGCCACGTCGGATGGAGCCAGCCCCACAGTCGCGCCCACTGCTCCGAGAACCACCCAGCCATGGCGTCCGTCCAGGCCGATACTGGGCGCGCTCGGAACCCATGCGGGCCACGCGGCTCGAACAGCTCGCAGCCAGCGATGCCCCTGCTCCCGGGATACCGACCGTGCTGAAGCCGAGGCGACGCGTGCGTCGACCGCCTCGTCCAGCAGGTCCAGATCCCCCCGGAGCGTCGTGCCTGGCTGCCTCCCCACCGGCACGACCACCTTTGCCGCTCCATGTGCAGCGACATTTGCAGCTGCTGCCACTTGAGTGGCCATCGGCCCCAAGGTCTCGACCCGACCTGCCAGGAACTCCTCTGCGCCCGCCAAGTCCCTTACATCTCCCCAGGTGATGGCCTGTTCCATGCCCGCCGAGTACGCATGCCCCCCGGAGGGAAAGCGGCCGTCTGCCAGGAGCATGAGAGTTGAGTACCTGGCTCGGCGACCGCCGCCGTGGCAATCGCCAGGCAACACGTCGCCAGGCAACCCGTCACTCCAGAGAGGAATCTCGAACGACATCATACGCAGCCGCTCGTCACAACCGCACGCACCTCATCAGAAGAGGAAGTATCGCTGGGCCAGTGGCAGCTCCGCAGCCGGAACGGGCTCCACTTCCTCGCCGTCGATCCGAACCGTGAAACGCTCAGGGTCTACTTCGATCCGAGGTAGGCAGTCATTCTCCGGAAGATCGGTCTTCATCCTGCCGCTCACGTTCGCGGTGGGCCTGAGGGACGCCTGGAGGCCGAGCTGTTCCGATATCCCGGCCTCCAGGCTCACCGGCGACACGAAGGCAATGCTACGGTCCGCTGCCACGGAGCCAGAGCCTGCGAACATCGGACGAGCGAAGACCGGCTCCGGCGTCGGTATCGACGCATTGGCGTCTCCTACCGCGGCCCAGGCCACCATGCCACCCTTGATCACCACATCAGGACGTACGCCGAAGAAACGCGGATCCCACAGCACCAGGTCGGCCAGCTTGCCCGCAGCAACGCTCCCGATCTCGGTGTCGAGGCCATGGGCAACTGCCGGGCAGATCGTGTACTTCGCCACATAGCGCCGTGCACGGTGGTTGTCGGCAGGCCCGTCACCAGCCAGCGCACCGCGGCGCCCCTTCATGACATGGGCCGTCTGCCAGGTGCGCATGATCACTTCGCCGACCCGACCCATCGCCTGTGAATCAGAGCCGATCATGGATATGGCACCCATGTCGTGGAGGATGTCCTCCGCCGCGATCGTGGTCGGGCGAATCCTGCTCTCGGCAAAGGCCAGGTCCTCGGGTAGGTCAGGGCTCAGGTGATGGCACACCATGAGCATGTCGAGATGTTCGTCTATAGTGTCCACCCCGTAGGGGCGTGTGGGGTTGGTCGAGCTGGGAAGCACATTGGGCTCACCTGCCACGCGAATGATGTCCGGCGCATGTCCTCCACCAGCTCCTTCCGTATGGTAGGCGTGGATCGTCCTCCCCCCGATCGCCGCCAGGGTGCTCTCGACGAAGCCCGCCTCGTTCAGGGTATCGGTGTGTATCGCGACCTGGACCCCGGCCTGGTAGGCCACGTCCAGACAGGTCGATATTGCCCTTGGCGTGGCACCCCAGTCCTCATGCACCTTGAACCCCGCAGCCCCGCCGGCAAGCTGCTCCCACAGCCCGTCTACCGAGACGGTGTTGCCCTTGCCAAGCAGCGCGACATTCACCGGGTAGGCATCGAGTGCCTGGAGCATACGGGCGAGCCACCAGGCACCCGGGGTAACGGTTGTCGCCTTGGTTCCTTCCACAGGGCCGGTACCACCCCCTATGACCGTGGTGACGCCCGAGGCGAGCGCCTCATCGATGATCTGAGGGCAGATCAGATGCACGTGGCAGTCGATGGCACCCGCGGTGAGGATCTTTCCATTGCCCGATAGGATCTCGGTCGACGGGCCGATGACCAGATCCGGGTGGACGCCGTCCATCGTGTCAGGGTTTCCTGCCTTGCCGAGTGCGACGATCCGCCCGTCGCGTATGCCGACGTCGGCTTTGATGACGCCCCAGTGGTCAACGACAACCGCTCCCGTCACAACCAGATCCGGAGCCCCTTCGGCACGTGTGGCGGTTCCCTGACCCATCGACTCGCGGATCACCTTGCCACCACCGAACACCGCCTCGTCACCTCCGACGCAGCGATCCTCGGTCACGGTGACGAACAGGTCGGTGTCCCCCAGGCGCACGAGATCACCTACCGTAGGACCGTACAGGCGTGCGTAGTGCTCGGCGCCGATCCTCACCGCGGGCCCATCCCGTCTTCGCTGTCGAGTAGCCCGCCTGCAAGGCCTCTGAGCCCGGGAACCCTCCTCCTGCCGCCGATCGGGACGAGGTCTACCGTCCGCTCGATGCCAGGCTCGAAACGCACCGATGTCCCGGCTGGTATGTCGAGGCGCCTGCCCCAGGCCGCCGGGCGGTCGAACTCCAATGCGGTATTTACCTCCGCGAAGTGGAAGTGAGACCCTATCTGGACCGGCCGGTCACCCAGGTTTGCAACCATCAGGCTGATCACCGGCCGCCCGCCATTGATCACGACATCGGCCATGGCGCCATCGCTGCCGTCTCCTTCAGCGCGTCCGGCTCGCTCGGCCCTGGCACCACCGACCACGATCTCGCCAGGGACGCCGGTTACGCTCGTCGAGACAACAGTCATGGTATCGGCCTGTGAATGGTCACCAGCTTGGTCCCGTCACGGAATGTGGCCTCGACCTGGATCTGTTCGATCATCTCTGCAACACCTTCCATGACCTCTTCGCGACGCAGCACCCTGCGCCCGCCTGCCATCAGCTCCGCCACCGACCGCCCGTCACGCGCGCCCTCCATGACGAAGGAGCTGACCAGCGCAACGGCCTCCGGGTAGTTGAGCTTCACGCCCCGCTCACGGCGATCGCGCGCGACCATGGCAGCCACCGACAGCAGCAGCTTCTCTTGTTCATGGGGGGTGAGTCTCAACGCGTCTGCCTCACATGCTCAATCGGCTACGCGCACTATCGCCGCGATCGGAGCCTGGCCGGGGGGTGCCTGGTGCTCGGTGCCCCCCGAGACGAAGATCCTCGAGTCACCGGTCACAGCCGTTATCACCGCACCAGTAGCAGCACGTGCGTGCCTCTCGTAGTTGATGTCGGCGTCCGAGAGCATGGTGGTGCGAAATCCCCGAAGCATGCCACCGACCGGCGCTTCGGCCTTGGCGAACACCGCCTGTATCCTTGCCCGCTCGCCATCATCGGGCTCACAGCCAAATGTGAGACCGGCTGAGCGGAGCGCTGATCGGACCCCGTCGATGTCAACGGCGTCGTCGAGCGATGCGTGGCCTATGCGGAACTGCCCACCAGCACGGGGGGAGTTCGCGAACACGACCACCTCCGCCGCCGTGAGCTCACCACCTGCAGATGTGGATGCCACAGCCGAGTACAGATCCATGTCGTTTGCGATCACGCCTTCACTCAACCGATCACGCGGCACCTCCCCCAGGCCGAGCGCCACCCCTAGAGCAGATGCTCCCCGGGCATACGCCTTCGAGCGGTTGGGATCGGTGGTCACTACCTCCTTGCCGCGGCCGGCAGCATCCGCTATGCCCGCCGGTGTAAGCAGTGGGCCTTTCACCTGGACATAATGCACGGAGTCCCCCGAAGAGCCAAGATCATCCAGCGCGCGGCGAACCGCGTCGGCAACCTCATCAACCTCCACCATACGGCCTACCTCCTCCGGGAGCAACGGTCTGGTGCGCTGCACCGAGATTGCAAGCCGACCCTGGCCCTCGTCTCCGTCGAGGGATGCCTCCTTGCCAGATGCCACGCCAGGAGCGTCGCCATCCGAGCGGGTGAACACCGTCATATGCGGTGACAAGACCCCTTCGCAGCCGCCGGACCACACAAGCGCCACGCGTTCGGCCACTTCGTCAGCCGACGAGCCGAGGAACTCCGCCAGCAGCTGTGCGACCTTGAGGGAAGCCAGAGCCCTGGTGAAGTCGTTGGCGCCACCATTGCCTTCCGTCTTGCCGATCGACGCCACTACCGTCGCCGGATCCACCACTCCATCCTCGATCAGATGCCTGAGCCCACTCACGTCGCCCGGATCATTCATCGACAACCTGTACACACCGATATTCATATTTGAGCCCTCTTTTCCAACGTCGGAACTGATGCGTCGACAACCGGGTTCACCAGGCTGCCTATCCGCTCTGCCCGGCACTCCACCACGTTGCCAGGACGCAGGAACACCGGTGGGACGATCTGGTATCCGCAGCCGCCCGGTGTACCCAGACTGATCACGTCGCCGGGTTCCAAGGTGATTCCCTTGGACAGCTCCGCTATCGCCACAGCGGGCGGAAAGATCATGTTCCCGGCTCGCTCGTGCTGGCGCATCTCCCCGTCGACCAGGAGCTCGAGAACAATGTCATCGATCGAGCCGAGCTCGTCCGGTGTCACTATCGCGGGTCCCATCGGGCAGAAGCTGTCGAGGCCCTTGCCGTAGAAGAACTGGCTCGTGCGCCACTGGAGGTCGCGAGCACTCACGTCGTTCACCAGGGTGAAACCGAAGACATGGGCCATCGCGTCTTCTGGTGCTATCCATGAGCCCCCGATGCCAATCACCACTGCCAGCTCGACCTCGTAGTCGAGTTTGCGGGTCAGGCGCTCGTCACAGCGAATGCCCTGGCCTGTGCCCACCACCGCCGTCACCGTCTTGGTGAAGAACAGCGGCACCTCCGGTATCTCGATCGGTTGGCCCAGCGCGATCGCGTTCTGCTCCACATGCGACCTGAAATTCAGCCCTACGCAGAACACGTTCTTGTGAGGCCGCGGGATGGGCGCCAGCAAGTCCACGGCTGCGAAGTCGAACAGGTGACGCCGGGAGCCTTCCGGGTCGCTACGAGCCGCATCTACGAGCCTGAGAGCCGACCGCAGCGCGTCCTCACCCGAGGAGATCATGGCAAGCATCGAGTCGAAAGCCGGATCACGCCCGCTTGCCGCCGACAGGTCCAGGACCGCGTCGCCGACCCGGACACCCAGGGCAGCCTCGCCCCCGGGATGGGCGAATGTGACGAATCTCATACTCCTCCCTTCTGCAGCCGGCCCTCTTGAGCCGGCAGGACCCCTTCGAGCAGGCAGCCTTCGCCCGCAAGGCTCACCCTCCGGCCGGCAAGCAGCATCGCATGCCACAGGGTCGCCGCAACGCTGTCTACGAACGGGATCCCGAGCACTCCCTCGATCTCCCGAGCCAGTCTGGCAGCCCGCAGGTTGGTGCACGCGACCACCACCGCCTCAGACGCCCCGCCGTCATCAGCGCCGGGGCCGGCACACTCGATCGCCATGGCACGCAAATCGGCTTCACTCACCTCAGCGAACGCGCTGTTGTCGGTGATCCCCAGGTGACGCTCGGCGACGACCTCGATGCCCTCTGCACCGTAGGCAGTCATGATCCGGGCAACCACCCCATCGACGTACGGGGTGAGCAGAGCCACCCGGCTCGACCCCACCAGCCGGCAGGCCTCGATCAACGCCATGGTCGACGTCGTCGCGGGTGCGCCGGCAACCAGGCCCAATGTCCTGGCGAGATCCTGGTCGTGGCCGATACCGAGCCACGAACCTGAAGTTCCCGCCCACGCGAGCACGTCGACTCCGGCGTCACCAAGCAATAGCGCTGCCTTCGACATGGGCTCCGGGTCGAATTGGTGCGACGCGCTGTCGTCGAGAGTGATCTCGGTCACCCGTACCCTGCTGAAGTGCAACGACACACCGGGCAGCCCCCCGGCAATCCGGCACATCTCGGGCTCGAGCACCGTGTTCGACGACGGAACGATCATCCCGATCCTGGTCCGATCCGAGCTGCTCATCTGGGACTGGTCATAGGTGCGTCCTCATCCCACCGATGACGGTCGGTCGGGACCCTCGAACGGATAGCGCCTACGGAAGGTCTCGGCAGCCTCCTCGAAGGTGACGAACCTGACTCCATCGTGACCGGCCCAGTACTCGATCAGCCGCTCGACCATGAGCAGCACCTGCGGACGGCCTGACACATCCGGATGCAGGGTGATCGGGAATACCGCGTAGTCCAGCTCCCGGTAGACCCAGTCGAACTGATCCCGCCAGAGCTGCTCGATGTCGCGAGGGCTCACGAAGCCATGGCTGTTCGGGGCCTGCTTGATGAACATCATGGGCGGTAGATCGTCCATGTACCAGTTGCCGCAGAACTCGACCAAGTCCACCTCCTTGCCACGCACCAGCGGCTTCATCCATGAGGAGGCCGGCCTGGAGTAGTCGATGTTCGTCCAGGTATCACCCACTCGCGCGTAGAACGGCACGAAGTCGTTGTAATTCTGGGAATGGTCGTAGATGAATCCGTACTCTGCCAGAAGCCCAGCCGTCCGTTCCGACATCTCCCACCACGGGGCCACATACCCCCTTGGCCGCCGACCAGCTATCTCCTCGATTAGGACGATGGAGCGCTCCAGCACCTCACGCTCCTGCTCCGCGCTCATCGAGATAGGGTTCTCGTGCGAGTACCCGTGTGCTCCTATCTCATGTCCCGCCTCGGCCACTCGACGCATCTCGTCGGGAAAGGTCTCAGCCGAATGCCCGGGAACGAACCATGTCGTCGACAGCCCTGCTCGCTCGAACAGCCGCAAGAGGCGGAGGCTCCCGACCTCACCGGCGAACATCCCGCGCTGGATGTCGTTGGGGGAGTCCTCGCCCCCGTAGGAACCAAGCCACCCCGCGACCGCGTCAACATCCACCCCGATGCATACGTCTATCTGCTTCGTGGATCCGGGCACACCGGACTTCTCCGTGCTTGTCATCGCTCTCCTGTCGTATTGCCGCAGTGATCTGGCTGGTCAAAGCCCTCTAGCTCACACGCCACCTCGCACACCGTCTCAATCGATCAGCTCGTAGGCAAGCAGTGTGAGGAAATCCGGCATCTCCTGGGCAAGCGCCACTTCTTCAAACAGTTCCGCCGCTTCGTTGAGTCGTCCCCCACCCAGACCTGCCTCGGCAAGCTCCTTGGCCAATACTCCCATCTCCTCTTGCTGGATCCGGTGCACGAGATTCCCCGTGACAGCACCCCCGCCGGCAAGACCAACACCATGGCGTGACCACTGCCACAGCTGGGACCTCGCGATCTCGGCAGTGGCCGCATCCTCCATGAGATTGAAGATCGTCACAGCACCTCTCCCGCGTAGCCAGGATTCGAGATAACGCAGGCCCACGGCGATGTTGTTGCGAACGCCGGCCTCGGTCACCTCGGCACCGGGGATGGCCACGTCCAATAGGTCTCGCGCCTCGACAGCGACGTCATCACGCTGCCGCTCGATCTGATTGGGCCGGTCGCGCAGGGCCGCATCGAACACCTCCCGGGCGACCACGACGAGATCCGGATGGGCGACCCACGTGCCGTCGAAGCCATCCGCCGACTCACGCTCCTTGTCTGCGCGAACCTGCTCGAACGCCTGCCGGTTGACCTGTTCGTCTCGGCGCGAGGGCACGAACGCCGCCATGCCGCCCATCGCGTGGGCACCCCGTCTATGGCATGTGCGAACGAGCAGCTCCGTGTAGGAGCGCATGAACGGCACGGTCATCTTGACCTCGGCACGGTCAGGCAGCACGAAGGCGGGGTCCTCCCTGAACTTCTTGATGAGGCTGAACATGTAGTCCCATCGCCCGGCATTCAACCCCGTGGCGTGATTACCCAGAGCGTGAAGGATCTCGTCCATCTCGAACGCTGCCGGGATCGTCTCGACGAGAACGGTCGCCCGGACAGCTCCGCTCGGGAGGCTCAGGTAGTCCTCGGCGATGTCGAACGCGTCGTGCCACAGCCGCGCCTCGGCGTGGCTCTCGAGCTTCGGCAGGTAGAGGTAAGGACCGCTTCCCCGTTCGAGCAGCTCCTCGGCGTTGTTGGCCAGATATAAGGCGGCATCGAACAGGCTGGCCGACACGGGCTCGTCATTCAGGGTCACATGGCGCTCGCTTAGATGCCAGCCCCTCGGCCGGACCATCAGCACGGCAGGTTCCTCGCCCAACTGGTAGCAACGGCCATCGGGAGCCTCGTAGGCGATCTGTCGTCGCACCGCGTCGCTGAGGTTAACCTGGCCATCGACCATGTTGGCCCATGTAGGAGTGTTGGCGTCCTCGAGATCGGCCATGAACACCCGAGCCCCGGAGTTGAGGGCGTTGATCACCATCTTGGCGTCGGTGGGCCCTGTGATCTCGACGCGGCGATCAGCCAGATCAGGTGGGGCCGGCGGCACGCGCCAGGTACCTCTCCTCACCTCGGCGGTTGTGGCCTGAAAATCGGGCCTCTCCCCGGCATCGAACGCAAGTTGCCGTTGGGCGCGAGCGGCCAGCAGCCGCGAGCGCTCTTGTCCGAGCCCGCTCTGGAGCAGCTCGACGAGGCCCAGGGCCACTGGGTTCAACACCTCCTGCCGGCGCCCGGTCAGTGGAGCCCGAATCTCTAGGCCCATGGGCATGGCACCCTCCTCTCACTCGTCTGATCACCGGTCATGTCACCGGCGTTCCCATCGATCAACATGCTGCTGCACTCGATCTCCGCGTCGGCACCGAGGTGCCTCTCTCCATCGATACAGACGTCACAGCCCTGGGCAACTCGATCATCGTGTGTGCACGAGCCTCCCGCATCCGGGAGGACTGCACCCCATCGCCTGCCTCCGGCCCACCTTGCACCATGCCGAGGGCAATGCTTTCGAAGCGGAGCACCACCCGCTCCACTTCGGAGACCTTCTGGATCGTCTCCGCGCACATCGACGTCAGCAGGTGCTGGACAGACTCGCTGCGGACCCCTTGGAAAGCCGACATGACCACCCCTCGCAACGACGACCGTAGAGCAGGAAAATCAACTCCCGGACTGGTCGGCACCCAGTGAACGCTCAAGTCGCCTGCAATCGCGCGATCGGCTACGGGCTCGTTGGGAGTCAGGTCATCGCTCAAGAAGCCCTCGAACCTGCTCCCGGTGGTGAGCAGGAGCCTCAGACCCTCTATGCCCGAGACGATCTTGCGCCCCCCACCCGACACCGTGACACGGGATACCTGGTCCTCGGAGCCATCGCAGACGAACCCATGGCCTGAAGCGCAAGAGGGCTCCGCCATGACCATCGCCGTCCATGGCCTCCGGGCAAGCCCTACCTCGACTTCAGGGACGAATGGGTAGCGACGGCATATCTCCTCGCCGATCTCGAGCGCCGTCTCCTCCACAGGCTCGCCGGCCAACTCCATGGCAATCCTCACGGCGAGACTCCGCTGGGCATCGCTGGTGACCAGCCGGGTGTTGTCCCCCGCCAGGTAGCTCTCGTCGAGTCCTTCGTGCAACAGCACCGACATCCTCTGCTCGTACACCATGCCCGGCCCACCGTCCGAGGGACCGACGACAAGCAGGCGTATGCCCTCCTTGCCGTAGTAGCGGGCACCGAGGTCCACAGCCGCGACGCTCACGACGCCAGGCGCCTCTGGGCCACACCTTCGAACGACCCCACCACTTCGTAGAGAACTAGCGATACTGCACTGGCAACCACGACGCTTGCCCACAGCACCCCGTAGTTGGAGCCGATCAGCGATGCAGCCATGAGATGGCCTATGCCGCTGCCGGTTATGAGCCACTCGGCCAGGATCGCCCCGAGAATTGCGCCTGGCATTGCGATCTTGGCGGCGGCAAAGAGGCTGGGGGTGGCATAGCGGACTCTTATCCGCACAAGCGTCCCCATGCTGGAGAGGTTGTACGCCCGCGCGAGCTCGATTGCCTGGGGCGGTGCCGACTCGAGCCCCGATGCCACCAGCACGAGCGACGGGACAAAGGTCACGATCGCTGCAATCACTGTCACACCAGTCACTCCCTGGCCGAATACCAGCGCTATCAGCGGGGTCATCGCTATGAGAGGAACCGACCTGAGGGTCATCACCATGGGGAATATCGCTGCCCGCACGCGTGGAAGCTGGACCAGCACGGCTGCTCCGACCAGCGCCGCTCCGGTACCAACCAGCCAGCCGAGCATCGCATCGTGCATCGTGACTCCCAATGCCTGGAACACGGCGCTCCTATGGGCCGTCGAGGACGGCCCCGTGAACAGGAACGACCATACGGCTGCGGGCGACTTGGCGAAATAGCTCGAGAGGCTGAACGCCTTGAGCGCCAGCGCCCAGATCGCCACTATCACCCCCAGCGAGACAACCGGGCCGGCAAGGCGGCCGACCCTCTCGAGCACGGATCGGCGCGCACTGCTGTCATGCACGACGGCACCAGCGACCGTCCCGACCTGTGGGTCGCCTCCGAGCCTACGCACCACCAGGAGGATGAGACCATAGGCAAGGCCAGAAACCCCGGTAGCGACGATTCCGATCGACCAGGTTCGGGCCACAGATCGG
>JAJZJN010000133.1 GCA_021851165.1 Actinomycetes bacterium | reverse complement strand
GATCTCATCGGAGAGCGGGCAAGCGACGCGGGAGCCGGGCCGGTGCCTGGCGCACCAATGCCGGTTGACGTAGGGACCATGGTCATCGACAGCACCTCCTGGGTGACTTAGGAGGTACTGCACTACGACGCACCGAAACTAGGGAAATTCTGTACGAAACGCTACAATGCTGCCATGAAACAGAAAGTGCTTTACTGTCGGTGCGCGGATGCCACGTATCTAGCCATTGCCGAGGTCGCCAGGGAGCATGGCACGTCGATCAATGCCGTGGTCAACCGGGCTATCGCGGTGTACTTAGAGGATCATGTAGGGCGCGAGTCGGGCGCTGCGCCGCTGCCCTGAGGGCGCAGCGAGTACCTGACAAGCTCCGGGCCATAGGTCGCGAGCGCCGTGAGCACATGGCCGAACTCGGTCGCCCATGGCACGGTTCCCTTGGTCCGGTTGCGCACCCCCCGCATCACGACGTGGCGCCAGGGCATACCGGCCTTGGCCACGGCCGCGTTGATCCGCGTCTCTGCCTCCCAGCCCGAGCCCGCGAGCGGGACGGTCCGGGCGAACGCCGTGGGCAGCCGGCGCTCACCTGATACGGCGGGCACCTGCTTGGCTATCCACATCCACCCGCTGCGCCGGCCCGATGGCGTCTCCCCGCGCAGGCCCACCACCATTGCCTCGGCGGGTGGGTAGGTGGCGAGCATGTCGATGTGCCCCGGGGTGAGACCCCGCAGGTCAGCATCGACGAACATCATGTGCGGGCTCGTGACCCTCGCCAGACCCTCGGCCATGGCCGTGCCCTTGTTGGCAGCCGGTATCTCCACGACGTGGTCAGCCACCCCCGATGCGATCCAGGCCGTGTCGTCGGTGCACGCGTCGCATACGACGATGAGCTGGCCGGCGTGCTGGGAGGAGCGGATGGCGTCGAGGACGGGAGCGATGTGCTCCTGCTCGTTGTGCGCGCAGACCACGATGTCTACGCCGCCCATGATGCCGGCACCTCCGAGATGCTCCATTCCGCCTGGGCACGGGTGGGGAGGTCGAGGAACTGATGCCCCCGGAGATTCTGGACGGCGGCGACGGCCGCCCGAGGATCGTAGATGCCGAGGCTCGCCATCTCTCGCACGTCGTCCTGGCGGCCCATGTGCCAGAGGAGTGCCTGGCCCACAGAGGTCCAGGTGATGGGCGGGACGTTCGCCGGGCGCTGCACCAGCAGGTAGAGGCTCACGCCGTTGCTGGCCGAGCCGTAGGCGATGTCGGAGACGACCGCCCCGAGCCCGAGCCCCTTCGGATCACACATCCAGAGACCCTCATCTACCACCGTCGTCCACATGCCCTCGGCGTAGACACTGTCGAGCACGCTCAGGTACAGCCCCGTGTGCTTGCGGAGGTCAGCCCGGCTGGCCATCTTCGGCCACACGATGAAGTGGCAGCCGGGCCCCCGGCACTTGCGGATGTCCGAGCGGGTGGGCGGCCAGTGGTCGATGCGCAGGTAGCCATCTCGCACGTAGGCGTCCAGACTGTCGTCTTTAGGTTTGGACCCGAGGACCACCACATAGTCCCGGAGCGATGCCACGATCCGGCACAGCGTCGTCTTGCCGGACTGCGTCGGGCCGCTGAACAGGATGTGCATACCCTTGTCCTTGGCGGCTACGGCTCCGGTGACCGCTGCCTCTTGGCGAATCCACGTCGGGAAGTCCAGCTCTGGCGGCTCAGGCAGCGACAGGCTCGCCATTGTCACTCTCAGCCAGAGTGGCGCCGGTCTGTAGCACCTGCTCGACAAGACTGGCGATTTGCGCCGGCAGGGCTCCGTGGCGCAGCGCGATGGGCAGCACCATGCCACCCGTGGCGAGCGTGAAGCCGACCCACGCGAGCGCCCGATCGCCCATCTCGCCGCCGGCCAGGGCCTTCGCTATCCAGGGCTCGTGCTTGGCCAGCTCCCGGACGCTCTGCGCCCATGCGGCCGACCCTCTGGCGATGTCGCCGGAGTCTTCCGCCTGGCCTATGAGCAGCAGCCCCGCAGCGACGGTGTGGGCGAGAGCGAGTGCCCGCTTCTCGACGGCGGCCATCGGGTCCTTGGCGTTGGTCTTCGCCCCGAGGTTGATCGCGATAGATGGAGGGGCAGTGTCGCGCCCGGCCCGAGCTGGGCGGCGCTTGCCCTTGGCCTTGCGTGGCGGCTGGTGTGCGTCGCAGTAGCGTCTGAAGTGCCAGCCCTGGCCTTCGGTCGGGAGCGGCTCGCTGCATCCCTCGTGCTGGCAGACGCGCTCGGTGCTCTGGTCCGGCTGGTCCGGCTCCGCGTCCAGGAGATCACTCACTCGATCCCTCCCAGCGCTCGCGGAAGGTCATCTTCTTCTTGCCTATGGACTTGGGTGGGGTGTCGGGAGCAGCAGGGGGAGGCGGCGGCGGTGCAGCAGGGGGAGGCGGCGGCGGCTCCGGTGGTGCAGCGCGGCTGGCCAGTACCTCGGCGAGCCGGGAGAACACGTTCTCGATCTTCGCGTCCACCTCGGCCCCGGTGACCGCCCCAGCGGCCGTGGCCTGGGCGGTGGCCTGGGCCTGTGCTGCCTGGGCGGCGGCTTCGCTGGCGGCTGCCTGGGCGGCGGCTGCGTCTTCCTGCGCCTGTTGCGCCTCGGCGCCGGCTGCTCCCGACAGTGCTGCTGCGGCAAGGGACGCCTGTGCCTGTGCGCCGGCAATATCCCCGCCCTCTCCGGTCGTGACGGTGGTCATGTGCCGATGGTAGCATCGGGGCATGGCGCATCGAGTCGTTTGCTATGAGGTGGGCGACCGCATATTCGAGCTGCAGTGCGAGTGTGGCTGGCGGTCGTGGACGCCTTGGGGTCAAGAAGCGGCTGCCATCGCTGCAGAGAAGCACCAGCTCACCCGGCTGGTGTACAAGTGATGCCCAGCTACGACGACGTGGTGGCACTGGTGAAGTGGCTCGCAAAGCCCTATGGCGACAAGTCCCCCATCTTCGCCCTCCAGGATTGGCAGGGTAACCCGCTGCCTGCCAATGAGAACCTGGCAGCTACCTGGGAGGCCGTGATGCACCGGGAGGCCGAGCCGAGCGACGACGTGTGGGTACTATGCCCGACCTGTGGCGGTCACACCGTCCGGACCAAGATACGAGAGGATCACGATGCCTGAGGCCCCTATCCCCGCCGTCGAGATACCCGAGCGCACGATGCCCAAGCCCGTCATCGCGGCTGGCCTGGTGCTTGTCGGCGTGCTGCTCGGCGTCGGCCTGAGCGCCAAGCTGCTTCCGGTGCGGAAGGTGCTGTACCCCGTCGAGGGGCCGCCTAGGCCGTGCGACGAATGCGAGCGCAAGCGGCAGCTCAAGGAATCGGCAGAAGCAGCAGCAGACACCATCGTGCAGGTGGTGTCTTCCCATGAGGCGGCGAAGGCTGAGGCCACAGCGGCGGCGGAAAGCTCCGATGAGACTGCTCCTGCGTCAACCTGACGGCAAGCGCCTCGCGTGGGCATGCGTCGGGGTCGTCCTCGGCCTTGCCTGTTGGGAGGCCGTGTCGATCGCGTGCAGATGGATCACGGCTGCCCGAGAGCAGCAGGCGCAGCGCCACAAGGAAGCCAGCCACATGGCCTTCGAGACGTGGCTCATCACCCAGGAGATGGGAAAGGAGTATCTTGATGCTCGTGACTTCGCAAGAGCGCTCGACGTTGATCGCTGACACCCTCGCCGTCATCCATGAGGTGACATGGGAGTGGCGCCACATCGCCGCCCGAAAGCTCACCGAGGCCGGTGGCACACTCATGGTCGCCGGAGTGCTGTGCCAGGAAGCCGCCCGGCGACTGAGGAAGGACTGAAGATGATCAACCTGAACTTGAACCGTCTGGCGGCTGTGTGCCGGCAGCTCGGCGCCATCGCGTCGGTGGTGATCGGTGCGCTTGGCACCGGTGGCCTGCCCGGCGGGGTGCGTGAGGGACTGGTGCTCGTAGGCGGTGCCCTGCTCGGAGTCGAGCACGCCGTGTCGAGCTTGGGAAAAGGCAAGGTGGCACCGTGACCGACGTATCTCCTACCCCTGAGGCTGTGCCCGAGCCCGCTGCGCCGGCGCCCGAGCCTGTCGTCCCGCCGGCCACTCCCGTGATCGACAAGCTGGAGGCTACCGCCGCCGAGGTGCTCCACCGGCTGCGCCTCGCCGCCACCTCCAGCCAGGTCGAGACGGTCAAGAGCTGGGTGCGCGAGAACTTCGGCTGACATGCTCACGGTCGGGTGGAAGCGCCGGACCTGGACAGTGGCGGCAGCGTGCGAGCGCTGCTCCGACCTCATCTGCGGCGGTGTCACCGCCCTCTACGACGACGCTGACCCGCCGCGCCACGCGCTGTGTGACGACTGCTTCGTCACCGTCCGCTCTGCTCTGCGTCCACCGTGATCACCACTGGCCCCTTCACGATCTCTGCGGGAGAGACGCAGTCACTCGCGAACCCGTACAGCTCATCGACGCAGGCGAATCGCGTCCAGGTCCAGAACGCCTCGCCGCTGGTGCTGACACTCACGACCGGCGCGGAGACGGTCACCGTCCCTGCCGATTCTGCCGCGACCGCCTCCCTGTCAGCCCAAGTCCCCACCGTGGCAGCCACGGGCAGCGGGGCAGGGCAGTACCGCGTGTCATGGCTCATGGCCTCGGACCCCCTGCCGATCCCGAATGGGCCGCTCACCTCCGAGCAGGTCGTCATCGGCAACGTGCCGGCGGTGACGATCACCGGAACCCCGGATGTGTCCGTGGCATCGGGCACCATCGACGTTGGCACGCTGCCAGACGTGAACCTAGCAGCGGGCTCTACCGTAGATGCCAATATCACCAACGCGACGCTCACGGTAGAAACATCGGGTACCACTGACGTAAACGTAACGAACGCCAGTGTTCCGGTGTCCGGTTCGGTGGCAGCAACAATCGACGGGCCGGTCGGGATCAGCGGCGGCACAATCAATGTGATCCAGCCGTTTACCGGTGAGACAGCGGCATCGTCTGCTGGGACGACTGCAACCGGTAATGCCACGCTGTCTGCGACGGACTACAACTTGGTCAGTTGGCCGGCGGTTCCTCTGCCTGCTGGTAGCCCAGGCAACTTGGTGTATGACTCCAATCTGGAGAACGCTATTGCTGCGGTGGGGCCGACGTGGATAGGGCGCTCCGGCGACACGCCGGTGTTTGGAACTGCCAACGGCGACTGGAATGTCCTCAACCCCGGTACTGAATCCGCTGAGTGGGTCGTATACGGCACCGGCGCCTCTGTCGCTGCTGCTTATGCCGTTATCGCTCCTGGCGTAGCCGTCACGCCTGGTGCTACCTACACGTTGTCGGCGGTGCTGGACGCCACCAACCTGACGGCCGGCAACATGGCCATTCAGCTCTACAATGCTTCGCCCAATCCGTCCACGGCATACATACAACTGTCGCAAACAAACGGCACCAAGAGTGTCGTTAGCGGGCAAGTCACGATTCCGGCCGGCGTCACGGTGGTGTATCCGGCATGCCAGCTTGACTCAAACTGGACCGTCCCCGCTGGCGCCACTGTCTCCTGGTCTTACATCTCCCTGGTCCAGGGGGATGCACCAGCCAACTTGGTGTTTGACTCCGAACTGGTGGCCGCTACGGCCAGTGCCAACCCGTCGTGGGATCGCCAATATGGCGTGACGATCGGCACAGCCAATGGAGACTGGAACGTGCTGAACCCCGGTACCGACGAAGCGGGATGGGTGTATTACGGTACCGGCGTGTCGGCCGGCTTCCAGTACCCAGTGAGCACTCCCATCCCGGTCACTCCTCGCGCCACGTACACGCTGTCTGCTGTGGTCGACATGTCCAATATGACAAGCGGGATGGCCGGTATCGACATCTTCAACCCGGCCATCTCGGCCAGTTATGGAAGCATCCCCACAAACCCGGGTCAGGCTGGCGCGTTTAGCACGACATTTACAGTCCCAAGCGGTGTCACGGAAATAGTCGTCATCGTCGATAATGCCAATGCCGTTGTGACTGCTGGCAAAACCGTCTCCTGGTCGCAGATTCAGCTCACCGAAACCTCCACGGTCCAGCCCTATGCACCGGGCATCAAAGTCCAGGCCGGTCCCCTGTGGGAATATCCGGTGTATGGCCGTGGTGGTCTGCTTGGTGAGACGACAGCGTTGGCGTTTGAGGATACGGGCGGCACGCCAAACACCGATTTTCAGCCCCCCGGGGTGAATACAAGCTTTCCGCAGCTTGCGTCTCCTTCTGCGCCGACAGTGACACCGGAGGGCACCGGTGGGTCTACGGACTATAGCTATCAGGTGTCTGCTAAGACGTCGGGTAGTTCGGTTGGTTCGACAAGGTTGGCGCCGTCGCCGGGGACGCGGATCGGTACCATAGATATCGGCTCTGGCAACAAGGTGGAGATTGCTGCCGGCACTGCGGAGATTGGCACGGTCGATATTGCTTCGGGCGCGACAATAGCCTTGGACGCTAGTAGTGAAACTATCGGTACTGTCGACCTAGCGTCCGGCGCTACGGTGGAGATCGCGGCGGGTAGTGCGCAGATCGGGACGGTGGACCTGGCGTCGGGCGCGAGTGTCGACGCCAATATCACCAACGCCACGCTCGATATTACGGGATCATCAGTCAATGTTAGCGGAGGCCAACTAAAGACAAGTGGTGGCCTTGGCCTACAGCCTACAAGTGAACAACTCAACCCCGCTTGGTTG
>JAJZJN010000132.1 GCA_021851165.1 Actinomycetes bacterium | reverse complement strand
GGTCCTGGCAGCCCTCCTCGACCTCCTCGTCCAAAGCACCGTCCCCCCGCCCGGCGACGGCGAGCGGCTCTGGAGCGCAGACACCACCTACGTGGACGCGAACTGCCGCCCGATCTCCCGCGCCCGCTATGACAAGGGCGAGCGCGCGTCGGACCCGGACGCGAGCGGTAGGCGGATCAAGCGCCCGGACGGCACCGAGAAGCAGTACTTCGGCTACGGCGCCACGACCGTGGTGCGCTCCGAAGGCGAGAGGGAGTTCATCGACGCCGTGCGGGTCGACACCGCCGCGGCCCACGACCGGCCCAAAGTGCTCGACATGGCCAAACATCTAAAGGACCAGGGGTACCCGATCGAGCGGCTCGCCATCGACCGCGGCATCAAGTCACAGGACTTGAACGCCGAGCTTCGCTCCCTCGGTATCGAGCCGATCTGCGACCTCGACGCCAACGAGGGCGGCTACGAGGGCACCTACCGCGGCTTGCTCGTCGTAGACGGCTGGCTGTACTCGCCCGCGCTTCCTAAGCGCCTCCGTCAGTCCCTGCCGAAGCCTCTGGCGACGGGACCTGACGGCAGGGAGAAGGTCGCTCAGTGGCAGAAGGACATGGACGAGCGGCAGCGCTACGCCTGGCGGGTCCGCCAGGAGCTCGGACCAGGCAGGGTCCAGCTCATGCCGCCAGTTGGCGTCGGCTGTCGGCACCTGGCCCTTCGTGCCACCATGCGCGCCCGCGACCTCTCGCTGGCGACGTGCCCTGGGGACCACGGCCCCGATGAGGCCTGCGGGATGAGGACCGTGGTCTGGGACGCCTCCAGAGCGCCGATCACATGGCAGAACCCGCCCTGGGGCTCGAGGAAGTGGCAACGGGAGTACGCCAAGCGCTCATCGGTCGAGCGCGGCAACTCGCTGCTCAAGAACTCCGACGTCGTCCAGCTGAAGGACAAGGCCATCAAGCTTCGGGGACTGACCAAGTTCGCAATCATGGTCGCCATGGCGTGCATGGCCGTGAACTCCCACCTCGCCAGCCTCCCGGCCAGGAACCCGGCGACCAAGCGAGGCAGCCCGGCGAGGGCCTGCGCGGCCTGAGGGGCTCATTCGCCCACCCTCAACTGCAAGAGGCAGACCCATCGCGCCCCTGAGTGCGTCCGGACGTGAGAAAGGGGAGTCGCCCACCGGGCGACTCCCCTTCTTAGTTGCCCTTCTCGAGGCTTCCCCGCTTCGGTTGAACAACTCGCAAACCGAAACGGGAAAACTCGCAAGAGGCTCGGCTCAGCTACAGCCGCTCGTGGTGCCACAGCTTGAGCACACATAGCACGACCCTGCCCGCTGCATCACCATGCCGCACTGGGTGCACAGAGGCGCGTCCTGCTGAACCGCGCGGCCCAGGGCCCCCGCGGAGCGGCCCGAGACCGGCGACGGCACCTCGCGATGCGAGGTAAGCGATACTGCCGCACTTGGGGGTACGTCACTCACACCATTGTCCTCTCCGAGCAGGCTCGATGGCGTAGCTGCCTCCTCGACTCCAGGCAAGGTCGGTTGGGTCCGCTCGGCTGTCGACAAGACCCCTAGGCCCTCCCGCTCCTCTGGCGAAAGGTAATCCAGGGCGAGGCGCCTGAATATGTAGTCCACCAGGCTCGTGGCTATCCGCAGATCCGGATCGTCGGTAATCCCTGCCGGCTCGAAACGCATGCTCGTGTACTTGCGTACGTACGTTTCCAGCGGAACGCCATGCTGCAGGCCGAGGCTCACCGATATCGAGAACGCGTCCATGATCCCGGCCAGGGTCGACCCCTGCTTGGACACCTTCATGAAGACCTCACCAGGGCGACCGTCCTCGTACTCGCCGACTGTCACGTATCCCTCGCAGTCCGACACCCGGAATGCGAAGGTGCTCGATCGCCGCCGGCGGGGAAGACGCTCACGCACTGCTCCCACCACGACTGGATCCATACGCTGCCGCTCGCTCACCACCAGCGCGGCCTCGAGCTGCTCGATGCGCTCGGCAAGCACCCGGGCATGAGCCTCGGCCGCGGAGCCCGGAGGAGCAGTGTCACCGCCACCACCGCTCAGCAACGCAACACCGGGGACGCTCATAGCCGCGGCGCCAGCCCCAGGCACGCTCACGGCCGCCACGCCCTTCTTGGTGGTCGAGAGCGGCTGGGCAACCTTGCAGTTGTCGCGGTAGATGGCTACCGCCTTCAGCCCCATACGCCACGCGTCCAGATGGAGCTGCTCCACCTCTTCGACGGTTGCATCCTCCGGCATGTTCACAGTCTTCGATATGGCACCGCTTATGAATGGCTGGACAGCCGCCATCATCCGCACATGACCGAGGTAGTGGATCGTGTTGTCGCCCATGGAGCAGGCGAATACAGCCAGGTGGTCTGCCGATAGATGTGGAGCCCCGAGAATGGTCTTGTGCTCGTCGATATACGACACGATGTCGTCGACCTGGGTGGGCCCGTAACCCAGACGCGCGAGCGCTCGGGGCACCGTCTGGTTCACTATGGACATAGTCCCTCCACCGACGAGCTTCTTGGTCTTTACCAGAGCCAGGTCGGGCTCGATGCCGGTGGTATCGCAGTCCATCAGAAGCCCTATCGTGCCCGTGGGCGCCAGCACGCTCGCCTGGGAGTTACGAACACCGAACTCCTCTCCCAGCTCTACTGCTGTGTCCCACGCCTCCTGTGCGGCAGAGAGCAGCTCGGGTGGTACGAGCTCCTCGTCGATCTTCGCGGCCTCCGAGCGGTGCATCGCAAGCACCCCGAGCATCGCCTCGCGGTCTGCGTCATATCCCGCGAACGGCCCCATGCGGGCTGCTATGCGCGAGGAGGTCGCATACGCATGGCCTGTCATGAGGGCGGTTATTGCAGCTGCCCACGCCCTTCCCTCGCCGGAGTCATATGGAAGTCCTTGCGCCATGAGAAGCGCACCTAGGTTCGCGTATCCGATGCCCAGCTGGCGGTAGCGCCGCGAGCTCTCGGCTATGGCAGCGGTCGGATAGTCGGCATTTCCTACGAGGATCTCCTGGGCGGTGAAGACCACCTCGACGGCGCAGGCAAAGCCTTCGGTGTCAAAGGTGCCGTCGTCACGAAGGAAGGAGAGGAGGTTGATCGAGGCCAGATTGCAGGCTGAGTTGTCCAGGTGCATGTACTCGCTGCATGGATTGCTCGCGTTGATGCGACCCGCACCGGGGGTCGTGTGCCAGCGGTTGATGGTGGTGTCGAACTGCATCCCGGGATCGGCGCACTCCCACGCTGCATGGGCGATCTGCCGGAACAGATCGCGCGCCCGCACCCTTGCAACAGGCTCGCGGGTGGTGCGAGCAGTGAGATCCCACTCTGCATCGTCGACGACCGCCTGCATGAACTCGTCGGTAACGCGGACGGAATTGTTCGCGTTCTGGTACTGGATGGAAAACGAGTCCGATCCGTCGAGATCCATATCGAAGCCTGCGTCGCGAAGCACCCGCGCCTTGCGCTCCTCTATCGCCTTGCACCAGACGAAATCTTCGATGTCGGGATGGTCCACGTCGAGAATGACCATCTTGGCCGCCCTGCGGGTCTTGCCACCCGACTTGATCGTCCCGGCCGAGGAGTCCGCGCCCCTCATGAAGCTGACCGGGCCCGAAGCTGTGCCACCACCCCTGAGCGGCTCACGCGAAGAGCGGATGCGCGACAGGTTCACCCCTGCACCGGAACCGCCTTTGAAGATGATCCCTTCCTCCACATACCAGTTCAGGATCGAGTCCATGGCGTCGTCCACCGACAGGATGAAGCATGCCGACGCCTGCTGAGGCACGCCCTTCACCCCTATGTTGAACCATACGGGCGAGTTGAATGCCGCCTTCTGATGGATTATGAGGTGCTTGAGCTCGTCGCTGAAGGCCTCTGCCTCCGGGCCTCGGTCGAAGTAACCATCCCTCACCCCCCATGCGGCTATCGTGCCGACTACCCGATCGACTACCTGACGAAGCGACCACTCGCGCTCGGAAGTACCGAGCGTGCCACGGAAGTACTTCTGGGCGAGGATGTTCGTCGCATTGAGGCTCCATCCCGAAGGCACCTCGACGCCGAGCTGCTCGAAGGCAACGACCCCGTCTTTGTAATTGGTGATCCGGGCGTCACGACGCTCCCAAGCGACCTGATCATAGGGATCCACGCCCTCGCTGGTGAAGTGGCGCCGGAGACCGATGGCGATCCTCTCAGGGGCAATGGCCATGTGTGTATCCCTCCTGTGCAGCTCTGGCTGCCGTAGCGGTATGCAGGCGACGGTTCGGGGCAAGTAGCAGCGGACACCACAACATGTAGTGGTAGCCATTCCCCCAGGCACTAGGTGCAGTGGCTATTACATCACTGTAGTTAGGGGGTTGTCAATGCAACGGGTACGGAGCAACCCCTGCTCGGAAGCCGTTCGCGAAGGTTTGCAATCGTGATCCACATCACATGCCTGCTCCGGCCCGAGGATCCGTTAGCCTGGCTGGCCGTGGCGGTAGTACTAGCTATAGATGCCGGCACGACCGGTGTGAGAACCCTGGCGGTTGACGCGTCCGGTGCTGTGACCGACATGGAGTACCGCGAGCTGCTCCAGCACTTCCCACGGCCTGGATGGGTCGAGCACGACCCCGTCGAGATCGCTGCCAAGGTGCTCGAGACGCTCATCGCGGTCGCCGATCGCTCGAGGAATGCCGGCAGGACGATCGCTGCCATAGGCATCACCAACCAGCGGGAGACCGTGGTCGCCTGGGATCGCTCGACCGGCGATGCCTTGCACCGGGCCCTCGTCTGGCAGGACCGCCGCACAGCCGGCACCTGCGACGCGCTCTGCGAAGCCGGCCACCTGCCCATGATCCGGCAGCTCACAGGCCTCGTGCTCGACCCCTACTTCTCGGCCACGAAGATGTCATGGCTCCTCTCCCAGCCAGAGGTGGCAACCGCTGCCAGGCTCGGGCGGCTGGCCCTTGGTACCGTCGATACGTGGGTCCTATGGAACCTCACCGGTGGCTCGAGCGGAGGAACCCTGGCCACGGACGCTTCCAATGCCAGCCGAACCATGCTGTACGACATCGGCAAGCGCTCATGGTCGCAGGACCTCTGCGACCTGTTCGGCGTGCCGGCCAGCTCACTGGCGGAGGTTCGCCCGTCCTGCGGCCGCTTTTCCCTCATGGATCGGCAGGTGGCGCCTCCCGGATCACCTCTGGCAGGCGTCCCCATCAGCGGTATCGCCGGAGATCAGCAGGCAGCCCTCTTCGGCCAGGCCTGCTTCCTCCCCGGCATGGCAAAGGCGACCTACGGTACCGGAACGTTCGTGCTGACCAACCTCGGCGGGTGCCTCCCCGAGCCCGCCGAGGGCCTTCTCACCACTGTTGCGTGGGACTTAGGCGAGCGGGGAGAGTCCCGGGACTCCTCTTACTGCTATGCACTGGAAGGAGCGGCCTTCGCTACCGGGGCGACCGTCCAGTGGCTACGGGATGGCATCGGGATCATAGCTGAGGCAGCCGAGCTGGAGCCGCTGGCGAGAGCTGCGGCCGGCGGCGGTGGCGTCGTAGTGGTGCCTGCATTCGTCGGCCTTGGTAGTCCATGGTGGGATCCCTATGCCAGAGGTGTCATAACGGGCATCTCACGAGGCACCGGAGCTGCCGAGCTCGGCCGGGCCGTCGTGGAATCTATGGCGTTCCAGGTACGAGACGTCATAGATGCCATGGCGGCCACCGGCACCGCGATATCGCTGCTCCGCGTCGACGGTGGGGTTTCGGCAATGGGCATGCTCTTGCAGATCCAGGCTGATCAGCTCCAGATCTCGGTCGCGCGACCCCGCTCGACCGAGACAACTGCCATCGGCGCGGCATCACTGGCAGGGTTGGCCGAGGGACTGTGGGCCTCCCTCGGAGATCTCGCCGATCTGTGGCAACCTGACGTCGAATGCGTCCCGCAGGCAACCAGACACGCTGCAGACACCGCACACCGCTCATGGCGCTCGGCAGTCGAGCGCTCCCTGGGCTGGGCCCAGGATCAGCCGCCGCCCTGAGCCGCTGATCCGACGCCGGAGCCAGCGACGCCGGAGCCAGCTACGCCCTGGTTGCCCACCCGTGCCACATCGGACCCGCCCACCACGTCGTGGCGCTTCGCGTAGCGATCCACGTAGGCCTGGCCCGAGAGCCTGCTTATCTCGAACATCAGCTCGTCGGTCACCTCGCGCAGCACGAGGGGGTCCGCAGCCGCCTCCGCACTGTGGCGGCCGATGTCGAGCGGAGAGCCGAATCGCACGGTGACGGTCTTGAACGGCCTCATCACCCTCGCTCCAATGGGCTGGACGTCCCTGGTGCCGATGAGCGCGGCCGGCACCAGCGGAGCCCCGCAGCCCAGTGCCAGACGAGCCACCCCGGTGTGGCCCCGGTACAGCTGCCCGTCTGGAGAGCGGGTCCCCTCCGGGTAGATCCCGAGCACATGACCCTTGGCGAGCACGTCTCGTGCAGCAGCCAGGGCACGCTCCGAAGCGCTGCCACCGTCACGGCGCATGGGTATCTGGCCTGCCGCTTTGAAGAACCACGCTGTGTGCCATGCATCAAAGTACTCCGCCTTGGCCACGAAGGTCACCCTGCGCCATACCACGAGCGGGAGGAACAGCGAGTCGCAGAAGGCCTGATGGCTTGCCGCAATGATCACCGGCCCACGAGCGGGAACATTGCCACGGCCCTCGACGCGCAC
>JAJZJN010000131.1 GCA_021851165.1 Actinomycetes bacterium | reverse complement strand
AGTTCACTGTTCGCGTCACGAGCATCCTCACCGATTTCACTATGTCCCATGTCGGTTTTACCTCCGGCCACCGGCCTTCTCAGTCGTTCTACGGGATGACCACCGCCGGAGGGACATGACTCATCGCGTGCCTCCAGGGTCAACCGGAGTGCTCTCGGTACCCTCGGAACGGGGCTGCGAAGCGGCAGATGCAGGAGCATCGGTCTTCACGCCTGGCGGTCCGGCCCGGCGGAGGTCAATTCGCACCCACGCGGTCCCGTTCACCACCGAGCGCGCCGTGCCGGCGGTCACCGTGAGCCACAGCACGACAAGCAGCGCCAGCAACCCGAGGGCGACATCGCCGAGGATCGGAAGCGACCAGGCACCGGCAAGTGCCGAGGTCGCCAAGGTAAGCGCACCCAGCGGGAAGGTGAATCCCCACCAGCCGACGCCATAGGGAATCCCCCCCCGGCGTAGGTAGCGCCCGAGCAAGATCAACGCGACCAGCAGAGACCAGGCGCCGAAACCCCAGAGTGCACCCGCCCCCACGAGCGACAGCGGTCCGATGGCAGCAGCTGACGCCCCGAGCGCCAGTGGCGCGCCATGTGCCAGGTCAACGAGGGCGGCCGCTCCGACGCCTGCGGGACCGAGAACGATCCAAAGCGACGGGGCCATCGCCGCAGGTGGCAGGGCATGGGTGATCATGCGATCGTGCAACATGGAGAGCACCAGCAGGAACAGGATGAATCCGACTCCCCAGAAGGCATACCCGGTGAACAGCAGCAATCTGGCTGCAGACGGCCCCACCTGGCCCATGAGCGGCATGAGCACCACGGGCACGATGATCGTAACGACTGGGGGGATGAACCAACCGCCGTTTACGACCCGGGTATCCCGATGCTCCAAGGTGAACAGCAAGTAGGCGAACACCAAGCTGATGACGAGCGCCAAGGGGACTCCCACCGCGTCGAGCACCTCGATGACCGGCGGTACCGAGTGAACGGGCAGGACCTTGGGCCCGACCGTAGCGATCACCGCTGATAGCACAAGGACGCCGCCGGGGAAGGTGCCGTGCAGCGGCCCGATGGCCGGGTCCTTCAGGTCGGCCCAGGCCTGCACAGGGTAGAGAAGCCAGCGAACCAGATACGGGACGCCCAGCAGGACCGCGAGCAACCCGGCCATGGCCGCCGCCGCATAGGAGACGTCGGTCATGGTGTCGGCCAGAGCAGCCAGGTGTCCTGGATCAGTTGAGGCAATGACAGCAATGACGCCGGTGCCCATGACCGCGCCGAACCATCCCGGATGGAACTCGGCCAGCCACCGGCCTAGGCGGTCGGAGAAGGTGGGCGGGCGCGAGAAGCGTTCGATCGGATCATGGGCAGGCATCATCCGGGACCTTTCAGATATCGCTGTTCGAATGAGCTTGCGCCCGCTACGAGTGACGGTGCCAGAGGCGGTGCCGCCTCGGCTTCGTACGGGCTGGCAAAGAGACGTGAAGGCGACAGAGCACGATTGACCACGTCGGTGCGTCTGGCGACGTGCAGCGGAGCGGGAAGATCAACCCCTTCTATCACCCGTACCTGGTAATGGTCAGCCGGGCGGCTCGGGAGGAGGGATGTGCGCACCCAGTTCCATTGTGCTGCCTCGTTCACCGCTACGAGCTCGGGCTTGTCGGAAGCGACCGCAGGGCTGTCGTCGAGAAGGGCAGCTTCCCACGCGGTGACCAGCTGTGGGAAGAAGCCCGGTTCCTCCCGTACCTCCCACGCCTTTCCTGTGGAGAGCACCTTTACGATGAAGCCAACCCCAAGCGTGTCGTCGAGCCGGTGGGCGCCGAATCGTGCACGACCTCCTGTCAGGTAGGCCGCCACGTCCCCGAGACACGGGCTGTTCTTCGATACCACCAGCATGTCGCTGCGGTCGAGAGGTCCGCTGGAAAACGCCACGTCAGCGAGCGCCCGCATAGCATATGCTCCGCGCAACAGGCCGTCACAGGGGTGGCCGTGGAACAGGATCAGATCACGCATCTCCACGCGCTTGGGCCGATCGTCAAGACGCCCTTGGGCAGAACGCGTGTCTATGACATCGAAATACGGCAGATCTAAAGCCTCTGCCAGCCATGCAGGCACGCCGGGGTCTCCAGGTCCGCTTTCCCCAGGCGGCTGGTGGTGCCGCGGTGCCTGTGGGTCGCCCGTCATGCGTGGGTTACCTGTCATCGTCGGATGGCTCCCAGCTCTCAGAAGGTGATGACCGTTGCGCCCTCGAGCGCGTACCGCACGAACGCGTCGCGAGCGAACTGCAAGGTGATTCCCCGATCGGTGAGATAAGCGACTGTGCCATTGGCGTTCGCGGCGTTCAAGCAGGCACCCACAGGGACCCCTGCAGCTACCAGGGAATCAATCTGGTCCTTGTACTCGCTGCGGACAGGGTCGTCGCTTTCCTCGGTCAAAGCACCCTGAGCAGGGCCAAAGCAGTAGACCTCCAGATCTACTCCCTGATCGGAGGCAACCTGGCGGATGCGCTCTGCCACGTGGGACCCGGCATTCAGCGAGGCATCATCTCCATGAAACAGATGGATCACGGTTTTTGGCATAGTAACTCCAGTCTCTCGCTGATCGTCGTTTAGCGATTATGGATCAGCTTAGCGGTGGAGCACACAAATCGTTCAGGAACCACTTCCGATCATCCACGCCCGAGCCATCAGACACACACGGGCACATCCTCACGCATTTCGGAATCCGTCGCCGGCACTGAAGTGGCGATGGCCGGGCTCCCGTAGGCCACTCCGCCTCGATGCTTCGAGGTGCCTGGGGAGCGGCTGGCTCCAGGGCTATGATGACGCGCCGGCTCATCATCTGAAGGACAGGTGACGGAACCTGATGGGCCACATTCCAAGGAGGAAACCGACGTCAGGCGTCCAGGTCGTGACAGATAGCGCGAGTGACATTCCGGAAGACCTCGTGGCCAAGCACCATATCGAGATCGTCCCATTGACAATCCGCTTTGGTGACAAGGAGTTCGTCGACAGAGAGGAGCTGCCCCCGGACGCCTTCTGGAGGCAGTGTGCAGGCACCTCGTCATTGCCTGAGACAGCCGCACCGTCTCCTGGGGCATTCCGGGATGCATTCGGCCGGGCCGCTGCGAGCGGGATGGACGGGGTGGTGTGCGTCAACATATCGTCCGGCCTCTCGGGAACCTTCCAGTCGGCATCGGCAGCACTGGCCGCGCTACCCGATGGATCACAGGTCAAACTGATCGACTCGACATTCGGGTCGATGGCTCACGGTCTCGTCGTCCTGGCAGCAGCCGAGGCAGCCTCTGCCGGCGCCTCGATCGACGAAGTGGAATCTGCTGCCAGAGCGGCCGTGGCTGATATCAAGGGATTCTTCACGCTGGACACCCTGGAGAACCTGCGCAGGGGGGGGCGGATCGGCAATGCCCAAGCCCTTCTGGGGGCGATCTTGTCGATCAAGCCGATCCTGGAGAACAGAGGTGGAGTTGCAGAGCTCGTCTCGCGCCAGCGGACTCGCAAGAAGGCACTCTCATCTCTTGTCGATGTCATGGGCCTGCAGGGGGCGACCAATACACTGGCGATCTCTCACGGTGATGCCGACGACATCGACGACTTTCTGGAACGGGTCTCCTCGGCGTGGCCCGGAGTCGAGCTGATCGTCTCTCTGATGGGGGCTGTGCTCGGTACCCACCTCGGCAAGGGAGCCATCACGATCTCCGGTCGATTCCCCGGAGCCGTTCCCCCTGCAGGACCCAAGCGACCGTAGCCCGCCGCTCTTCGGGCTTGGGCAAATCGACCTTCTTCGAAGAACGTCAGCTTCTCGTACGCCTGTCGGGGTCGGGGACAGCCGCGCCAAGTCCACATATAGTCTTGAGTGTGGTTATACATGCAAGGACGCCGGGCACCCATCTCGAGACAAAGAACCATGTGATGGCTGATGGGCTCTTGCTCCAGTGCTCACCTCGATGGGCAGTTCTGGTGGGTCCGTGCGTATCGGCATCCTGACCGGAGGCGGCGACTGCCCGGGGTTGAACGCTGTGATACGGGCTGTTGTACGCACTGCCGAGGATCCGTGCGGAGACAACGTCATCGGTTATCGACACGGCTGGCAAGGAGTCGTCGAAGGCGACAGCATCGAGCTAACTGGTGCATCGACCCACGCCATCCTTTCTACGGGAGGCACTATTCTCGGCACGTCGCGCTACCACCCCGATGACCACGAGGGCGCTGCCGACCAGGTACTCGATACGCTTGCCCGCGACAAGGTGAGCACCCTGCTCGTCGTCGGTGGTGACGGAACCCTGGGAGCCGCACGCTCGCTTGCCGAGCGGGGGGTACGGATCGTGGGCATACCCAAGACGATCGACAACGATGTGCCGGGCACCGACCGATGCGTGGGCTTCGATACAGCACTGTGGATTGCAACCGAGGCCGTCGACCGCATCCACACGACGGCCGAGAGCCATGATCGCCTCATTGTCATCGAGGTGATGGGGCATCGCGCTGGCTGGCTCGCCGTCGGAGCCGGCATCGCCGGAGGGGCGCATGCGATACTTACGCCCGAGGACCCCTTCGATATAGAGGAGGTGGCAGCTGTGCTCCGCCACCGCCATCAGCGGGAAAGCTTCTCGATCGTGGTTGTGGCGGAAGGTGCAGTTCCGGTGGAGGGCACGCTGGACTTCGCGCCCGTCGAAGGACCCACAGGCAGCATAGTCGCAGGCACCATCGGCGAACGGGTGCGCTCCGAGCTTGCGCAGCGAACCGGCTTCGAGACTCGACTGGTCGTGCTCGGCCACGTACAGCGCGGAGGGCCACCAACTCCAACCGACCGCCTGCTCGCCACCCGCCTCGGTGTCCGCGCTGTCGAAGCAGTTCACGATAGTGCGTCAGGTGTCATGGCAGCCCTGAACGGCGACGGGATAATCCTCATCCCCCTCACTGAGGCATCAGGTATCAAGCCTGTCAACGCCGAGCTGCTTCACGTGGCACGCATGCTGCTCGGCTAACCTCACCTGCAATGCCGCTTGCCGAACCATGACCGCTCCGCCTGGTGCCCCCGGTCCAACCAACCTCCTTCAGATTGGTCCAGGCCAGAGGACTATGGAGCCCGTTATAGCTAAGCTAGTTTGTCACGGATAGCTCGCGCATTATCACGACGTGCATTCAGCAGTTCCCGATATGAGACATTATCCGTATCAGCTATCTCACTGCTCATATCACCCAAAACACTATCGAGAATTTGCCGAAGCTCGGCAGCCTGCTCGTCGTTCAATTCCAGTTGCATCTCGTCTCCCTTAATCATCCGATTAGTTGGCGTTCTCAGCGGGTTCATCTCGCTCGCAGCATACGTCAAGCACACCATCAAGACTTCCACCACATTAGGGAGAGCAATCTACCAAGATTTGGCCCTATGTGTCAACGCATGCTGATCTAATGCCCTCTCAGGCAGATCAGCTAAGCAAATATCCGCCTGGCTCCACCATCAGTTGCAATCATTGACAGCGACTCATTACGCCATCTAGAAGGTCACCGCAGCCAACTCCACATCCACGAAGGTTAGACGCCTATACCAACTCGGCAACCGGATCTGAGCCTAGCGAACATTCGTCACCATCCCTTGCCTGAGTGGATTTACCCAGAATCGGGGATACCCGTTCTCCTGAGAACAGCACGCGGTTATAAAATATAAAGTTCAAGAACCAGAGCAAACCGAAAGCAAAGAGATTAGCACCATTTACCAGTATGCTAGCTGTCATGTGGGGAAGATCATGGGATTGAGCAAAGTGCACGGCTATATCTACTGTAAGAATCGATAAAGCCATGCCGGCAAATGAGGAGACCCAGAATGGCAACATCTCCTTCAGTAGATGAGACCTACCACTCTTGCGCCAGGTCCAGTTCCGGTTCAGGTAATAGGAAGGCACTGTAGCAATGGCGTTGGCAACGATGTTGCAGGCTACTGCCGGCCAAAGACGCAGCACACCGTAGGTCACGAGCAACACAGACTGGCTCACGGTGGTCGAGACCACTGAGACCATGGCGTACTTAACGAACTTGCGCCCGAGCGGCGAGTGCATCCAGCCCCACAGCCGCATCAGTCCAGAGAGCGGGGCCACGTCACGAGCACGTGTCCTGGAGGCCTGTGGCCAGGAGGATGAGATCATGTCGCCAATGTTACAGTTCGTTGACGAAACGCGCTTGTCATGGCTGCACACCCACCCCGTGCGCCAGGAAGCCTAGTCGATCGCTCCCCCGCAACGCTCAGGATCCCTTGTGCCGATGCCCCTATCGTTGTCAAGCCGCTAAGAGGCGATTGGCCTTCGGGGCGTTGTCGCCGGGCTCGGCCAGCCAGGCCGGGTAGCGCCGAGCAAGCTCCGTGTCGTGCCTGAGGCCCCATTCGAGCTGGGAGATTCACGTAGGGCCAGCTTCCGAGGGCGCCGGAGACCGTCTGGAGCAGTCACGATGAGGTCCCGGATCTGGAGGGCCACCCGGGTGCAGCTGTCCCGGGCCGAGGTGAACCCCACCCCGCAGGACGCGGATGGACTCGACGATGGATCCCTGGGCCTTGGCGACACCCCCTGCTACAACAACCGTGAAGATGGGTGAGGTCAAAACGTGAAGACCTCGTGGTGGACCTTGGGGGATACGATAAGAACCGTTTCCCCGTAATCGCCGGGCTACCGATCGGCCTGAGATAGCCACCAGGGTATGGCGCGAGCGCAGTGCAGCTGGACTGGTCGCCATGGACCGCATACCCTTTCGTAGCACCCTGCGCTACGATTGCGGTGATGGCTCGAGACATCACCCAACGTCAG